>NZ_JAMYSE010000018.1:0-83159 GCF_040321795.1 Mesorhizobium sp. M0244
TTGTGAACATCCAAACCGACAAATCTGATATGGTCCATATGGCCCGTCTCCTATGCATGAGGCTCTGCGCCGGCCAGCCGGCTTAACCCTCGTACCGTTGCATATCGGATGACGGGCCGCCCTCAGGCCCAGCAATCATAGGGACTACGTATCGCCTGCGAAGGCAGTCGATTCTGTTGCCAACATGGTTGGCTCACTTCGCGAGGCCATAGGTCCGGACATCGACATCATGGTCGATTTCCATGGACGCCCTGCGTCCGTTAACGCGGCGATGGACTACCTCAGGGCAATCGAGCCGGCCCGCATCATGTTCGCGGAAGAACCCGTGCCGCCCGAAGATGTTGCCGGACTGGCGCATATCACGGCGCGATCGGCTGTGCCGATCGCTTCCGGCGAGCGGCTGATCGGACGTCGCGAATTCACGCACTCGATCGCAGCCCGTGCCTTCAACATTGCCCAGCCTGATATCTGCCACACTGGTGGTCTGCTCGAGACAAAGAAGATCGCGGCTATGGCGGAAACCGCGGGTATCGGCCTTGCGCCGCACAACCCGCTCGGTCCGATCGCCGGTGTGGCTGCTCTTCACTTCGGCATATCGACGCCAAACGTCGTCATTCAGGAGGAGATGTCCGGTGCCGTCGCCTGGTACGACGACGTCGTTACCTGGCCAATTCAGCGTAAACCGGGCCGCTGGAACCTGCCCGAACTGCCGGGCCTTGGCGTCACCGTCAATGAAGACGTCATCGCGCGTCACCCCTTCAAGCAGGAAGTGCTGCATGCCCGCAACGCCGTCATGCCGGACGGCACCGTGGTCGACTGGTGAATGCAATGGCAGGCCGGCTGCAAGGAAAGATCGCAATCGTCACGGGAGCGGGCCAGGGCATCGGTGCCGCCACCGCCCGCGCCTTTGCGATGCATGGGGCAAAGACCGTTATTGCCGAACTGAATGCGGCAAGCGGGAAAGCGATCGCCGACGAATTGCGTGCCAAAGGCGCCGACGCCCTGTTCATCGAGACGGACGTCACAGACGCATCCGCGGTCGCCGACATGGTCGCCCGGACGATCACGACCTATGGCGGCGTCGACGTTCTCGTCAACAATGCCGGTGCCAACGTCTTCTACGAACCATTGCTGATGCCGGATGAGGAATGGGAGCGCTGTCTCAAGCTCGACCTCCAGGCCGCGTGGTTCTGCGCCAAGGCGGTTTTGCCGAACATGCTGGCGAACGGCTCGGGGTCTATCGTCAACATAGCAAGCTGTCACGCTTTCCAGATCATTCCCCATACCTTCCCGTATCCGGTCGCCAAGCATGCGCTTGTGGGTCTCACCCGCTCGCTCGCCATCGAATATGCCGCGCGCGGTATCCGGGTGAACGCGATAGCACCCGGCTATATCGAGACGCCGATCGCGGAAGCCTATTGGAACACATTCCCGAACCCCGCCGAGGAGAAGCGGCGAGCCTACGACCTCCATCCGCCCAAGCGCATTGGCCGGCCGGACGAGGTTGCAATGACGGCGGTTTTCCTCGCTTCGGACGAAGCGCCGTTCATAAATGCCGAGACGATCACCATCGATGGTGGGCGCTCGGTTCTCTACCACGACTAGCAACCACCATAGAGCTCTCAGGGAGGATCTTCATGAAAACCACAACAAAGGCTTTGGCGACATTTGCGATACTGGCTGCCGGACTGATGAGTGGCGCAGCAAGCGCGGAAGACATCAAGATCGGCTACATCAACAAGATGGGTGACCATCCATGGTTTGTCGCCGAAGTTGGCGGCGCCAAGAAAGCGGCTGAGGCGGCAGGGGCCGCGTTCGTGTCGCAGGACGTCCAGTTCGATGCCAATTTGACGATCACGACCTTTGATACGATGGTCGGCGATGGTGTGAAAGGCATCGCGATCGTCGTCCCAGACAAGGCACTGGGACCGGTCATCGCGGAAAAGGCAAAGGCCGCAAAAATTCCCTTGGTGGCGGTCGACGACGACATCTACTACCAGGATGGCACCCAGGTCCCCTATGTCGGAATGAATGCGTACAACATCGGCGCGCGGGTGGGCGAAGAGCTTGCCAAGCTCTACAAGGCCGACGGCTGGGCGGGCAAAGAGGTGCGCATCGCCTCGATCGAGGACCGCAAGGCGGATACCTGCATGCAGCGCAACAAGGGCGCGGAAGAAGCGTTCCTGAAGGCGGTGCCCGATTTCAAGCCGGGGAATATCGTGCGCGTCCCCTACGACAACACTATGGTCAACGCCATCGACGTGATGACCACCACGTTGACGGCCAATCCCAGCGTCACGAACTGGATATTCTACTCATGCAACGATGATGGCGTGCTGGGTGGTGCGCGAGCACTGGAGAATGCCGGCTATACCGCAGACCAGGGCATGGGGATAGGCATCGACGGGAGCCGCGCCTGCGACGCCTTCGGATCAGGGAAGCCTTCGGCATTCCGTGGCACGATGTGGCTCAATTCGGCAAATCACGGCGCACTGGCGGTGAAGATCTTGTTGGCCTCCATCAAGGATGGAACGAAGCTACCCGTTCAGTCCTTCACCGACCCGGAATACATCACCGCCGACAATTTTGCGTCGGACTACAAAGCCAAGCTCTGCCACTGAACCGGCTATGCGTCATGCGCCGCAGGGCGCATGACGCTCTTTGGGCCGGCAGTTCGTCAGCGGGCACACGCCACCGACACGGGATCGATCCTCGGGAGTGAGCTTTGATGCAATCGGATTTCTTCTCGCTCGATAGGATATCGAAGCGCTTCGGCGTCGTGCAGGCGCTCGACAACGTCTCGATTGCTTTTCGGCCGGGGGAGGTGCTTGCCCTGGTTGGCGAGAATGGGGCTGGCAAATCGACGATGATGCGAATTCTCGAGGGCGTGTTCGCACCGGACACCGGCACCGTGCTGCACGGTTCCACGCCGATCGTTTTCGGCGAGCCGCGCGACAGCCACAGAGCCGGAATACGCGTCATCCATCAGGAGCCGGAGATCGTTCCGAACCTGACGGCGGCCGAGAACATTTTCGTTGGGGAACTGCCGCGGTTGGCAGGCGTCCTGCTCGACTGGCACAGGCTGGAGGAGCAGACCGACCGGGTGCTTGCGACCTTCGGCATGCAACAGGATATGCGGCCGCGGCAACTCTGCAGCACGCTCGGTCCGGCGCAACGTCAGATGGTCGAAACCATGCGCGCCATACGTGCCGGCGGCCGGCTGATCGCATTCGACGAGCCGACCTCGTCACTGACCGACGACGAAGCGCGCCGTCTGTTTTCAGTAATACGCCGGCTGCGCGAAGAAGGCACTTCGATCGTCTACATCTCTCACAGGCTGAACGAGATCATCGACCTTGCGGATCGCATTGTCGTTTTGCGGGATGGCCGGCTGGTCGACGATTCCCCTGCGGCAGGTGCTAGCGAGCAAACCATAGCCAAGCTTATGGTCGGCCGCGACATTGCCGATCTGTTTACGCGCGAGACGTGGCAATCAGGAAAACCGTTGCTGGACGTGGCGGGCTTGACCACCGACCGCGTCACCGATGTGAGCCTCAAGGTCCGCCGCGGCGAGGTGCTCGGCATCGCCGGCCTTATGGGGGCGGGGCGATCCGAATTGGCAAAGGCGATTGTCGGCTATGATCGGCGCCTCGGCGGAACCATAGCGATGAATGGCGTGCCGGTTGGCCCCAACAGTCCGCATGCAGCGATCGTGGCGGGCATCGGCTTCGCCCCCGAAGACCGCAAGCACGAAGCCCTGCTGCTGTTCCGAAGCATTCTTGACAATGCCTCGCTATGCGTGCCCGACAAGACGTCGACCTTCGGCTTCTTCAACCGGCGAAAGGCGCTGGAGATTGTCTCACCGCTCGCAGCAAAAATGTCGATCAAGGCGCCCAACCTCGACGAACAGGTTTCGAAGCTGTCGGGTGGAAATCAACAGAAGGTCGTTCTCGCGCGCTGGCTCGCCCGGCAGCCGATGCTTCTCATCCTCGATGAACCGACCCGCGGTATCGACATCGGCGCCAAGGCGGAAATCTATCGCCTGATCGATGAACTCGCCGCCAGCGGCATTGGCATAATCCTGATTTCTTCGGAAATGCCAGAACTGATCGGGCTCGCCGACAGGGTGCTCGTCATGGCCGAGGGCCGGATCACGGCCGAACTTTCCCGCCCCCACATCGACGAGGCCACGATCCTGAAACACGCCATGCCGCAATCTGTACCATCGCTCGGAGGACAAATTCAGTGAACAGCCTTGAGCTTAGGACAGCAACAACACAAACCGACAAAAGGCGCGCTTCCTTGCGCATCGCAGAGCGCATCGGCATCCACAACATAAGCCTTCTTGTTGCTCTCGCCATTCTCGTGCTCATCTTCGGCACCCTGAGAGGCGATGTGTTCTTCTCCAGCCGAAACCTGCTGAACATCGGCCTGGGCATCACCATCCTGGGCGTTCTGGCGATGAGCCAGACCGTGGTCATTGTCGCGGGCGGACTTGATATCGCCGTCGGCGCAATTGTCGGTCTGACCACTGTATCGACGGCAATGGCCATACAGTCGACGGGCTCGCCCGCGGTGGGCATTCTTGCCGGCCTGGTCCTGGGCGGTCTTGCCGGTCTCGTGAACGGCATCATCATCACTTATGGGCGGGTCAATGCCGTCATCGCGACACTCGGTACGATGGCGATTTTCCGCGGCATCGCATTCATCATGTCCGATGGGCAATCGATCGCGATTTTCAGTGACACTTTCCGCTTCATAGGGATCGGACGAATCCTCGGCCTGCCTCTGCTGATCTGGATTCTTTTCCTGACCGCGATCGTGTTCCATCTCTTCCTGGCGCGCTCGATCATTGGCCGCAACATCTATGCTCTGGGCGGCAATCCCGTTGTCGCACGCTTCTCCGGCATCAATATCAACCGCTACCGCATCGGTATCTACATCATGAGTGGAGTGGCGGCCGGATTGGCCGGGATTCTGCTTGCTGCTCGTACCGGCTCGGGGCAGCCCGTTTCCGGATCCCAGGGCCTGGAGCTCGAGGCCATCACGGCGGCCGTGCTGGGTGGCTGCGCCTTGCAGGGCGGGAAGGGCACGATTGTCGGCGCGCTCCTCGGCGTCGCCATCATTGGCGTGCTCAACAACGGAATGATACTGACGTCCGTGCCAACCTTCTATCAGTTGCTTGCCAAGGGCTCGCTGCTGATACTTGCTGTGGTAATTGCCGAGTACCACTTGAACAGGACATGACGATGGACGCGGCGATCGCCTCAATTGGTCAAGGCAAGCAGGACCTTGCTGCTGGAGATGGCACTGCGTCGTCGCTCAAGGATCGCATCGCACGCGATCTCGGACAGCGTATCCTCGCCGGCTCCTACGCGCAGCACTCGATACTGCCGACGGAAGCTGAACTTTGCGTCATCTACGGGGCGAGCCGAACCGCGCTTCGCGATGCTCTTCTCACGCTTTCGGCCAAAGGATTGATCGAGGCGCGCAAGCGTGCGGGGACGCGTGTGCGCGCGTCGAGCGAATGGAACAGGTTGGATGCACAGGTCCTCGAATGGATGCGCGATATCGAGCCCGATCTCGATTTCGTCCGTGGATTGATCGAGGCGCGGCTGGTCATTGAACCCGCCGCCGCCCAACTTGCGGCCAAGATGGCGACGTCAGGCGATCTCGCGGTCATCGAAGCCGCCTATGAGGCCATGCGCATTGCTCCGCAGGATGATCTCGCTGCGTGTCTTGATGCCGATGTCAGGTTTCATACCGCCATCCTTCGTGCCAGCCGCAACCCGGTTTTCGCCAATCTCGGCAATATGCTCGCGGCGGCCCTCAGCTTCTCCTTCCGATTGACCACATCGGCCACCGCTAACTATCAGCAGACACTCAGCGCGTATGGCGACGTGCTGGAGGCAATTAGGATGCGCAGGGCCGACGACGCTCATGATCAGATGAAAGCGCTCATCGGGATCGCGTCGAATGACCTTCTTGCAGTGGCTCGCAAAGGCCGCCATCAACAGCCGATCGCCTCTGCCAGGGCCGATACCGTCTGAATTAGATGGTCCGGACGATCAAGATTCGAAGTGGAGAACTATCCGCTGAAATCGTCCCGTCGCTTGGGGCAGGTCTTGCGAGACTGGACTATGGGCGCGTGCCGCTCTTCAGGCCATGGCCAAACGGCGGGAGCAGCAACCCCTTCGACCTTGCCTGCAACCTGCTTTTGCCGTGGTCAAATCGCATCTCCGGCGGCGGGTTCTTATTCGACTCCAAATTCCACGAACTGCCTTCCAACGTCGCAGGCGAGCCATTTCCGATTCACGGCAATGGATTTTCGAGCGAGTGGGACGTCGACAGTCTGACGCAGGACAGAGCGAAGCTGTCGCTCATCAGCAACGGACCCGGCCCATATCGATATCGCGCCGAGGTGAGCTACGCGCTGGCCGGACAGGGGCTCGACCTGAAGTTTCGCATCGTCAATCAGGCGCCGGTCAGGCTGCCGTTCGGGCTTGGCATCCATCCGTGGTTCCCAAGAACAGCGTTGACCACGCTTCACGCCGCGGCCTCGCAGGTTTGCCTCGAACGGCCCAACCATCTCCCTGAAAAATTTGTCGATGTCAAAACCCGTCCCGACCGGGATTTCGGCGCCCCGGCCGCCTTGCCGAGCGGATGGATAAACAATGTGTTCGCTGGCTGGGACGGCGTCGCTACCATCTCTTGGCCAGAGCACAATTGCGGCCTCACGATCAAAGCGTCCTCGCCCTTAAATTTTTACCTGGTCTATTCGCCATCGGATGAGAGCGATTTCTTCTGTTTTGAACCGGTCAGTCATGCTGTCGATGCTCACAATCGTGGTTCGATCGACAAATGGAATGGACTGTCGGTGCTTGGGCCTGGCGAGAGCCTGGCGGCCCGTTGCAGCTTCGCCGTCAGTTAGGCGGACCTCTGCGGCGCCCTCGAGTTGGCGTATGTCGGTGTCGGCCAGCATGTCCGGGGAGAACGAAGCCGGCCTTTCGTCCAAACGGAGCTTGGGAAGAGGGACCTCAGCGACCGGGAACGCATGAGCCCGTTCGACGTTTGCCGGATGTCGCTGCGCAGTTCGTCTGCTTGACGGTCCGGTACGGGCCTACTCCGAATGTACCTGGCAGGATTGGATCAATGACAGATGTTGACCCAAAGGAATTCATGCTCGCAGGCATCGTCATGAAGCGACTGGTCTCCGGCGAACAGACGGGAGGCTTGTTGAGTCTCTTCGAAAACAGAAGCGACGGGCAGACGAAAACGCCAATCCATGTTCATGCGAATGACGACGAGACGGTCTACGTCATCGAAGGGCAGTTGACTGCAATTGTGGACGGTGTGGTCCGAACGCTCTCGCCCGGCGAGAGCATGTTTTTGAAGCGGGGCATCCCGCACCAGCTTATGAATCCCGGCAATCAGCTCGTTCGCTATATCCTGATAAACACGCCAAGTGTGTTCGAGCAGTTTCTCGCCGAAGGTGGCCATGAACTCGGCAAGGGAGAGGTGGTCGGGCCGCCGACGCCTGCCGATATCGAGCGACTCAAAGCGGCGGCGCCGAAGTTTGGGATTACGCTTCTGAGAGACTGGCCGGCAAGAGAGTAGATGACTTCGTGATAGCGGCTCGGATCGCCGCTAAAGCCGGCCCTTGCCCGAGGAACCGTTTTGGCTAGCCGTCGGCAATCCAATCCGAGAGGCTGCGGGCAAAACTTCGCGGCACGATGAGTTCACACGCGGTCTCGCCGGTGCGCAGGAAGACCACGGACACGTGATGGAAGGATGTCAGCACGGCGCGGCCCGGAGCGGCGGCCGGCGCGTGCCAGTCGACGGTAACGCAGCCGGACAGAAGCCTTGCGATGTCAGGGCCGGTCATTTTCAAACGAACGCGACCTTCGCCGAGGGGAACCGAGCAGCCGAGATCGGGGTCGACGGCAAGCGCAGGCGCTTGCGTGCCTTCGTCGAGAGCCAGCCAGAGGCGGCGAGGTGCAACGCGGATGATTAGAAGGCCTTTGTGACGAACCGTCTCTCCGACCGAGGCTGGAAGCTTCGTGCCGAGCGATGCCGAGACGCTCTTTTCGAATTGCGTCAGTGTCCCGTCCCAGCCCTCGACCTGGATGAGCGGGCAATCGGCCACGGACAGGCTGAAATCCCGCGAAGACATCGAGCTAGCCATGCAGCCGTTCTCCCTGCGGATCGAGGAACACCGGCGAGACGATGCGAGCGCGAACCGTTTCATCATCCTTCATCGGGTAGACCGCCACGACCTCGCTTCCTTCTGCCGCGACATCACCGGCAAGCAGGGCCAGCCCGACATAATGGCCGCGTTCGGGGCTGAAACTGACGGAGGTGACGCGACCGCGCCCATGGCCATAGGGTTTCTCATCCGGCAGGAACAGGATGGCGCCGCCGCGCAGGCGTTTTCCGTCCTCAATGCATTCCAGTCCGACCAGGCGCTGTCGGTTGGGAGCCTGGAGGGCAGGGCGCCGTCGCAGGACGTCGCCGACGAAGCCGCTGCGTTTGCCGGCCATGCGACCGAGGCCGAGATCGTCGAGCGTCGTGCGCCCATCGATCTCCGGTCCGGCGACATGGCCCTTTTCGACGCGTAGCGCGCCAAGCGCCTCGACGCCGTAAGGCTTCAGGTCGAACGCTCTGCCGGCTTCGAGCAGGCGGCTCCAGAGCTGTTCGCCGGCAGTTGCGCCGACATAGATTTCGTAGGCGCGCTCGCCGGAATAACTGAGACGCAGGATGCGGAGCGCACGGCCCTCCCATTCGCTTTCGAGTAGCCCCATGTGCGGAAGCGCCTCGTCGGAAACGTCGAGAGCGGGAAACGCTGCACTCAGGACTGCGCGGCTGTTAGGCCCGGCAACCGACATCGCCGCCCATTCATCGCTGACCGAGGTGACGGCCACGCGCAAATCCGGCCAGGCCGTGTCGAGCAGGAATTCGAGTCGCGACAGCACATCGGCGGCCTTGGCCGTCGAGGTGGTCATGAAGAACCGGTTTTCCGCCAGCCGCGTCGTGGTGCCGTCGTCGAAGACGATGCCGTCGTCGCGCAGCATGACGCCGTAGCGGGCGCGGCCGACGGGCAGTTTGGCAAAGCCGTTGGCGTAGATGCGATCGAGAAAAATCGCCGCATCCGGACCCTGGACGTCGATCTTGCCGAGGGTGGAGATGTCCATCAGGCCCGCGGCCTGACGCACATTCCGCATTTCGGCGACATAGGCGTCGTTCACGTCGCGCCCCGACTGCGGGTAGAAATAGGGCCGCATCCAGAGACCGACCTCGAGCATCTCGGCGCCGTTCGCCATGTGCCAGTCGTGCATCGGTGTGCGGCGGATCGGCTTGAAATGATGGCCGGTCGCGCGTCCGGCAAGCGCGCCGATTGCCACCGGCGTATAGGGCGGGCGAAAGGTCGTGACGCCGGTCTTGGGGATTGTTGCGCGGCGCAGGGTTGCCATCGCGGCAAGTGCGGCAAAATTGCTGGTCTTGCCCTGATCGGTGCCCATGCCGAGCGTGGTGTAGCGCTTCAGGTGCTCGACCGATTCATAGCCCTCACGATGGGCGAGCTCGATATCTTCGGTCGTCACGTCCATCTGGAAATCGACGAAGGCCTTTCCACGTCCAACGGAAGGGATTTCGCGAAGTGAAATCGTGGCGGTCTCGTCCAGGTCGAGTTTCGACGGAGCGGGCACCGATGCCGACTTGCCGCAGGACGATGCGGCCTCGGTACCGGCGCGATGACCGTCCTCGATGGCATCGCCAGTCGCATAGGTTCCCATCATCGCGCCGGCGCCGAACCGGCCGGCCGGAAACGAACCCGGCACGAAGCCGTCGATGTCGTCGCGGTAGGCGGGCTTGCTCCCCAGGTGCGAGGTGAGATGCACGGTTGGCGACCAGCCGCCGGACACGCAGACCAGGTCGCAGGCGGCCTCGGATTGGCCGTCCGGCCCGTTGAGCGTTACACGTCTGACAGCATGGCCGCCGTTAAGGTCGACGATGCGCGTTGCGGCCCGCACCACCACGCCGAGCCATGCGGCTTCTGCGGCAAGTGCTGCGGGCGGGACGGGGCGCAGATCGGCAACCGTCACCTCCGCGCCGGCTGCGGCATAGTCGAAGGCGGTGCGCCAGGCACCGTCATTGGTGGTGGCGACGATGATTTTCTTGCCCGGCAGGACGGCGAAGCGATTGAGATAGGTCCGGGCGGCCGAGGCAAGCATGACGCCGGGCCGATCATTGTTCGAGAACACCATCGGCCGCTCGATGGCGCCGGTGGCGAAAACGATCGAGCGGGCGCGCAGCATGGTGACCGTTTGCCGTGTCTCGCCATTCGGCTGCGGATCGGTTGGATCGCGCTGTTCGACCAGTCCAAGGACATTGCCGTCATAGCTGCCGAAAGCGGCCGTCCGCTTCATCAGCGCGGCGGTTTCGAAGCCCTCCAACTCGGCCTCGGCCTGCTTCAGCCATGAGGCCGCTGCGCTGTCGGACGGTTCCGCCAGAAGCTGGCCGCCAAGCAGGAAATCCTGCTCGATCAGCGCGACCCGCGCGCCGGCCGCGGCGGCTGCCCGCGCCGCCGACAATCCCGCCGGGCCGCCGCCGACGATGGCGACGTCGGCGAAGGCATGACGAACCTCGTAGCGGTCGGGATCAGCGTCGGTGCCGGCCCTGCCCAGGCCGGCCGCCTTGCGGATGAAATGTTCGTAGAACATCCAGGCGCGGCGCGTTGGGCCCATGAAGGTCTTGTAGTAGAAGCCGGCGGACAGAAACGGTGCCAACAGCCCGTTGACGCTTTGCACGTCGAAGGCAAGCGATGGCCAGCGGTTCTGACTCTCCACGACCATGCCGTCGGCGAGTTCCAGTGTGGTCGCCGGCAGGTTCGGCTCGCGCCTGCCGGCGCTCCCGAGCGTAACCAGCGCATTCGGCTCTTCGGGCCCGGCGGAAAAAATGCCGCGCGGGCGATGATATTTGAAGCTGCGCCCGACCAGCGTGACACCATTGGCGAGCAGCGCGGAGGCAAGCGTGTCGCCGCGATATCCAGCCAGCTTGCGGCCGTCGAAGGTAAACTCGACCGGCTGCTCGCGGTCGATACGGCCACCCATCGACAGCCGCTTGTGGTTCGAACTCATGCCGGGGATTTCCTGAGAGTTGATTTCCTGGCCCGCAATTTTCTGGCGAAGTCGACGGCTGCGATGGCATGGTTGCGGGTGTCGCGTTCGACCACCAGCCATTGCCGGCAACCGGTCACGTGCTGCCAGAATTCACGGTGCGGGCCGGCCGGGTTTGTCCTGATATAGACGTAGCGGTGCCAGGCCTCCGGATCGGGATCGTCATGGGCCGGACGCTTGACCGAGGCATCGCCGCCATAGCGGAACTCGTCATGGTCGCGCGGGCCGCAGCAGGGGCATTCGATGCGCAGCATTTTGTCCCGCCTCCTATTGCAGCCAGGCGGAAGGGCCGACACCGGCCTCATCGAGCGTGTGGCCGGTGCGGAAACGATCGAGCCCGTAGGCTGCGATCAAGGGATGCGGCTTGCCGGTGGCGATCGTGTGGGCGAAGCACCAGCCGGAAGCCGGCGTCGCCTTGAAGCCGCCATAGCACCAGCCGCCGTTGAGATAGAGACCCTCGATCGGCGTCGGGCAGATGATCGGGCTGGCATCGGGGGTCATGTCCATGACGCCGCCCCAATGGCGCAGCAGACGGACACGCGAAATGCATGGCATCAGCGCAATCGCTGCCTCCGCCACTTCGCGCACGACGCCGAGATTGCCGCGCTGGGCATAGGAATTGTAGCCGTCGAGATTGCCGCCGAAGACCAATCCGCCCTTGTCGGACTGGCTGACGTAGAAATGGTCGGCGCCATAGGCGACGACGTGATCTACCAGCGGCTTCAGCGGCTCGGTGACGAAAGCTTGCAGCACATGGCTTTCGATCGGCAGTTCCAGGCCGGCCTTGGTGCCGAGCACGGACGTATGGCCGGCAACAGCAAGGCCGATCTTGCCGGCGCCGATCCGGCCTTTCGTCGTTTCGACGCCGACGATCCTGTCGCCGTTGCGGACGAAGCCTGTCACCTCGCAGTTCTGGATGATGTCGACGCCATGGCCGTCGGCGGCGCGGGCATACCCCCACGCCACGGCGTCGTGGCGCGCCGTGCCGGCGCGGCCCTGGAAGATGGCGCCATGGATCGGGAAGCGGGCGGTATCGGAAAAATCGAGATAGGGCACCAGCCGGCGCACCTCTTCGCGGTCAAGGATATCGGCATCGATGCCGTTCAGCCGCATGACGTTGGCGCGGTGGCTGAAGCCGTCGAGCTGATCGGCCGAATGCGCCGTGACGAGCTGGCCGCGCTGCGAGAACATGACGTTGAAGTTCAGCGCCCGCGACATGTCCTCCCAGAGCTTCATCGAGAATTCGTAGAACTGGGTGTTGCCGTCGAGCAGGTAGTTGGACCGGATGACGGTGGTGTTGCGGCCGACATTGCCGCCGCCGACATAGCCCTTTTCGAGCACCGCGACGTTGCGGATGTCGTGGTTCTCCGCGAGGTAGAAGGCGGTGGCGAGGCCGTGTCCGCCGCCGCCGATGACGATCACGTCATAGGACGATTTTGGCTCCGCTGCCCGCCAGGCGCGCTGCCAATTCTTCTGGCCGGACAGCGCGTTGCGTAAAATCGAAAATGCCGAGTAGCGCGCCATGTGTGCAGGCCTATCGAACGATCGGGCCGGCCGGCGTGCGGGTAAGCACTTCGGCGCCCGCATCGGTCAACAGCACCGTGTTGGAGACGAAGTCATTGCCGCGACGAGTGCCCATCAGCCACGACAGGATGTGGAAGCTCATCCCGGTTTCGATCTCGAGGTCGGAATCGTGTCGCAAGCCGGTCACCGAATTGCCGCCGGTCCATGACGGCGGCTGGCCGACTCCGACAAGGTAACCGCAGTGATGGCGGCGATAGTGGGAAAGACCGGCCTCGTCGGCGACGGCCTGCCAGGCGGCGTAGACATCGCGCGCCTTGGCGCCCGGCCGCAGCGCCTCGACGACGGCGTTGAACGCCTTGGCGGTCACCTCCGCCATTGTGGCGTCTTCGTCGCTGATGTGGCCGATGCGAACGAGCCGGCCGAGCGGGGCGTGGTAGCGCGAGATGCACCCGGACAATTCAACGAAGACCGGCTCGCCCTTGCGATAGATCCCGTCGCCCCAGGTCGTGTGCTCTTCACCCAGGCGCGCGGCCGGGCGGATGAACGGTCCGAAGCCCGGCGCATGACCGCCGGCGCGGATCATTGCCGCAACACATTGGGCGGCAACCTCCTGTTCGGAAGCGCCATCCGAGATCGCGGCGATCGCGGCACCGGCGGCGGCGTCCGTCACCTTTGCGGCCCGCCGCATCAGCGCCTGTTCCTCGGCGCTCTTCACCCGCCGCATCTTGTCGATCAGACCGGAGACATCGCTCCACTTGGCATCGGCTTGCATCTGGAGTGCCACGGCAAGTCCATGGCTGAAGCCCGCCGTCCAGTATTCTAGGCCGATCCGCTTGCCGGACAGGCCGAGCTCTGCGAGCACCCGCGCGGCAAGATCGGCCGCCGTTTCGCTATCGGAGTGGCCACGGAATTCCGCTGCCTTCACCTGCTTCTCGATTGTCACCTTTTCCATCGAACGGGTGACCAGAACAGGTCTTCCCTGAAGCGGAACGATCAGCAGGTGAGGGGCAAAATACCCCCAGTGATCGAGCCCTGTGAGATAGAAGACGTTCTCCGGCGAGGCAAAGACCGCCGCGTCGAGTTCGCGCTCAACCAGTGCCGTACGGACCTTGGCAAGGCGGCCGGCGATTTCGGCTTCGGAAAACGGATTGCGGTCCATCGGTCGTCCTTGTGCTTGTTGCCGGCTTGGTGGCGGGCATGGTCTTTCAGCAGTCCGGTTTCCCGGCCGCCATGTCAGTCGATGACGATGAGTTCGCGCGCCACGTCGCAGAGGCGTTCGCCGCCGCGATCCGTGACGATGAAGGATTCCGAGATGGCGATGCCGAAATCGTCGAGCCAAACGCCGGCCATGAAATGGAAGCACATCCCGGACTGCATCTCGGTGGTGTCGCCGGGACGAAGGCTTGCGGTGCGTTCACCCCAATCGGGCGGGTAGGCGAGCCCGACCGGATAGCCGACGCGGCTTTCCTTCTTCAGCCCGTTCCTCCGCAAGACTGCCTGCCAGGCGGCTTCCACCTCTTCGGCCGTGTTGCCGGGGCGCGCCTTCTCGAGGCCAGCGTCGACGCCCTCGACGATCGCCTTGGCCATGTCGAGGATGGCTTGCGGCGGCTTGCCAAAATGTACCGTCCGGGTCAGCGCCGCATGATAGCGGCGGCGCACGCCGGCGATCTCCAGAATGGCGAGGCCGCTGTCCGGCAGCGGCGCGTCGGACCACGTCAGATGTGGCGTGCTGGTGCCCTCGCCAACGGGCATCAGCGGACAGATCGCGGCATAGTCGCCACCCGCTCCGGGCACGCCCATGATCTGTGCGTGATAGATTTCCGCAATGACATGGTTCTGAGGCACGCCAGGCCGCATTTTCCCGATGGCGCGGTTCATGGCATGCGTGCAGATCGCACCCGCCTCGCGGATCAGCACCAGCTCGGCTTCCGATTTGACCAGCCGCGCCCAGTTGACGAGATCGTGGTTGTTGGCGAAGTGCGCGTCGGGCAGCCCCTGGACGAGATGGGCGTGGCAGCGCGCGGTGTAATAGTGCGCGTCCATCTCGACGCCGATGCGGGCCTTTCCCCAGCCACGCGACCGGATCAGTTGGCCGAGCTCGTCATAAGGGTGTTCGACGGGCTGCTGCACCAGCCGCTCCGAGAACGGCACGATATTTTCGTCCGGCAGGCCAGTGGTTAGGCGTGCGCTCCTGGCGTCCTGCGCCCTGCCGAACCAGATCGGCCGATCCCCCTCCAGATGGACGAGCACGCACTGCGGAACGTAGAACGACCATCCGTCATAGCCGGTCAGCCAGCACATGTTGGCGGGATCCTGGCAGACGATGAGGTCGAAGCCGGCCTTTTGCATGCGTGTCTTCACGCCGGCCAGGCGCTGCCCATACTCCGCTTGCGTGAATGTCCCGAAACCGTTCGCGGTCGCCACCGAAATCCTGCCTTCTGGGTACGCTGTTTGCCTTTTGCAAATAGGCATCAGCCTAAATTGTGCACAACTCGACGACCAATTTATTGGTTAACTACGAATTATCGTCGAATTTCCATGGTTTTTATATCTCTGCTTGCGAAATGTCTAGGGCAGTTGTATACGTCTTATCAAGCAGGCGCCGACCTCGAAGAAGGCCGCGCCCTGGGAGCCATCCACAGTTGTTCAATGGGAGAAAAGCATGCTCAAATCATCGATATCGCGCCGTATGGTCGTGAAAGCGGCTGCCTGCATCGCGCTCGCCGCGACGTCATTGACGTCGCTGTCCGCCCACGCCGAGACCACCCTCGAACGGGCCAAGAAGGACGGCTATATACGTATTGGCTTCGCCAACGAGGCACCGTTCGGCTACGCCACGCCCGACGGCAAGCTGACCGGCGAGGCGCCGGAAGTCGCCAAGGCCGTGCTCGCCAAAATGGGCATTCCGCAGGTCGACGGCGTGCTGACCGAATTCGGCTCGCTCATTCCGGGTCTCAAGGCCGGCCGTTTCGACATTATCGCTGCGGGCATGTTCATCACTCCGAAGCGCTGCGCCGAGATCAACTACTCCGAGCCTTCCTACGGCATCGGCGAGGCTATGTTGGTGGCAAAAGGCAACCCGAAAGGCGTGAAGGACTTTTCCAGCATCAAGGACAATCCGGATCTCAAGCTCGCCGTGATGGCGGGCGCCGTCGAAGGCGGCTTCGCCAAGGACGCGGGCGTTGCCGATGGGCAGATCGTCTCCTTGCCTGACCAGTCCAGCCTGGTCGCCGCCGTCCAGTCGGGCCGCGCCGACGCTGCCGCGCTGACCGCCCTTTCGATCGCCGACATGGCCAAGAAAGCCGACGGTGTCGAATCGACCAAGCCGTTCGGCGAGGTTGCCGGCAAGTCGGTGAAAGGCCATGGTGGCTTCGGCTTCCGTAAGGAAGATACCGACCTGCAGGAGGCCTTCAACGCCGAACTGAAGAAGTTCCTCGGTTCGCCGGAGCATATCGCGCTGGTCGAGCCACTCGGCTTCGGCAAGGATTATCTCCCCAACAAGACCACCGCAGAGCTCTGCGCAGGCAAATAGGTTCCCAACTGCTGGCGGCGCGAAAGCGCCGCCCTTTTTTCCCGGGGCAATCACATGGGAATCCGTACGCTTGTCATCCTGCTGGTTGTCGCGCTTGGCGTGATCGCCGCCTTGGCAACGCAGGAAGCCTATAGTCTGTTTCTACCGGGGCTGCTGCAAGGCGCGGTCCTGACGATCGAAATCGCCATCCTCGGCAGCCTGCTGGCAATTGTCATGGGCGTGCTGGCGGCGCTGGCGCGGATGTACGGCCCGGCGCCGCTTAGATGGGTGGCCACGATCTATGTCGAGATCTTCCGCGGAACGTCGGCGCTGGTGCAGCTGTTCTGGCTGTTCTTCGTGCTCCCGCAATTCGGCGTCACGATCAACGCCTTCGTGGTGGCTGTCCTGGCGCTCGGCCTGAATGTCGGCGCCTACGGATCTGAGTGCGTGCGCGGCGCGATCCAGTCCGTCGCCCGCGGGCAGTGGGAAGCGTGCACGGCATTGAACATGAGCCGCCCGCAGATGCTGCGCCGAATCATCCTGCCGCAGGCCTTTGTCGCCATGATCCCACCCTGGGGCAATCTGTTCATCGAGCTTCTGAAATCGACAGCGCTTGTCTCGCTGATCACGCTCTCGGACCTGGCGTTCAAGGCTCAGCAAATGAACCAGAACACGTTCAAGACCATTCCGATCTTCACCCTCGTCCTTTTGATGTACCTGGCGATGTCGCTGGTTGTGACCATCGGCATGCGGCTTCTCGAAAGGCGAGCTTCGCTTGGACTGGCGCGGGGGAAGGCGGCATGATCTGGGATTGGGGATTTGCCCTGGAAATCCTGCCGGTGCTCGCCCGCGCCGCCATCGTTTCCATCGAAGCGACGCTGATCGGCTTTGTGCTTGCCGCCTCACTTGGCCTGGTACTGGCGGTCGTCCGCATCGCCGTGCCATGGACCAGCTGGACGATTTCGGTGATGGTCGAGCTGATCCGCTCGACCCCGCTGCTCATCCAGATATTCTTTCTCTATTTCGTCTTTCCAAAATTCGGTGTCGTGCTCGACGCTTTCACCGCCGGAGTGCTCGCCATCGGCATCCACTACGCCGCCTATTGCTCCGAGGTCTATCGCGCCGGTTTCGACAACATCCATCGCGGCCAGTGGGAAGCCTCGATCGCGCTTAATCTGTCGTCCTGGACGACGTTCCGCGACATCATCATCCCGCAGGCGATCCCGCCGATCATTCCGGCGCTCGGCAACTATCTGGTGGCGTTGTTCAAGGAGACGCCGTTGCTTTCCGCAATCGCCGTGATGGAACTGATGCAGACCGCCAAGATCATCGGCTCCGAAACCTTCCGCTACACCGAGCCGATCACGCTGGTCGGCCTGTTTTTCCTAGCCATGAGCCTGGTTTCGGCAGCGCTCATCCGCTCGCTCGAAGGGCTGCTCAACCGGAGGACCATGCGATGACGGAACAACCGATGGTACGCTTCGACAATGTATCGAAACGCTACGGCACGTTAACCGTTCTCGATGGGCTCAATCTCGAAATAGCACGCGGCGAAAAAGTCTCGGTCATCGGTCCGTCGGGTTCGGGCAAGACGACGGTGCTGCGCATGTTGATGACGCTGGAGACGATCAATGACGGCGTCATCTGGGTCGAAGGCGAGCCGCTGACCCATATGGAGAGGAACGGCAAGCTTGTTCCCGCCGATCTCGCCCACATCCGCAAGATCCGCGCCAAGATCGGCATGGTGTTCCAGTCGTTCAACCTGTTTCCGCATATGACGGCGATGCAGAACTGCATCGAGGCGCCGATAACGGTGCTCGGCATGAAGCGGGCGGACGCCGAGGCGAGGGCGGCCGAGCTCCTGGAACTGGTCGGCCTGGCCCAGAAGAAGGACCACTATCCATCACAGCTTTCTGGCGGCCAACAGCAGCGCGTCGCCATCGCCAGGGCGCTGGCCATGCGGCCCAAGATCATGCTGTTCGACGAGGTGACCTCGGCGCTCGACCCGGAGCTTGTCGGCGAAGTGCTGCAGGTGATAAGGCAGATCGGGCGCGAGCATGATCTCACCATGCTGATGGTCACCCACCAGATGGGCTTCGCCAAAGAGTTTTCCGACCGTGTTTGCTTCTTCTATCAAGGCAAGATCTGCGAGCAGGGACCGCCAAGCGAACTGTTTGGTGCTCCCAAGAACGAGCGGACACGGCAGTTCCTGCACGCTGTCCTGGAGGCTGGGTGACGATCGAGACAGAGGCCAAGCCGCCCACGACGGTGACCGCCGCGCCGCCGCGCCCGCTCTCGGCGCGGGCACGGTTCGAGCGCATCTACCGGATATTGCGCGACCGCATCTGCCTGCTCGACTATGCGCCGGGAAGCCGTCTGTCCGAGGAAGAACTTGCCCAGGAATTCGAGATCAGCCGCACGCCGGTCCGGCGTGTCCTGGCGCGCCTCGAATCCGAGGGTCTGGTTCAATCCGTCCACGGCGTCGGCACGATCGTCACCGACGTCGACATCGAGGAATTGCAACAGGTCTATCATCTGCGCCTGGAGCTGGCGCTCCTCGTCGGCAAGCTTTCGCCGATCCCGCGCACGGCGGACGACCTCGACCGGATACGGGCGCTCATCGCGCGCTGCGATTCCGATATACTCAATCCCGACCAGCGCGCTTTCCTGCGCCTCAACATGGATTTTTTCTACGAACTCACGGCGATGACCGGCAACCAGCCGCTGCGCGAGATCAGTGAGCGCCTGTATTTTCAAGTCGCGCGCGTCGTCCTGAAGCTGATGCCGCAATTGGGCCTTGTCGAGGAATTCACCGCGTTCCGCCGCGAGATGGAAGAGGTTCTTGCCGCCGCCGAGATCGGCGACTGGGAGTCCATCGGGCACATAAGGCGGGCGCATATCTCGATGAGCTTCCGCCGCATGATGCGCCATGCAGGCGAGGCGAATGGTTTGCATGGAGACACATGATCGGCCCTCAAGATTGTGCTGGTCGCCAGGCGTCGACCTGGCTTCGACGCAGCGAAACGGCCGACCACGCGCCTCGGCTGCCCGGCCCTAGCGCGACGGGAACGATCGGCTGCGGCCCGATACCGCAGGCCTCGCCTTCAGAAGGGGCCCTCACTCGGTATGTTGGCCGGATTCCAGACTACCTCCCATAGGTGTCCGTTCGGGTCGCGGAAATATCCGGCAATCCGCCAAAGAACGTGTCCCGAGCAGGCTTGATGATCTCGGCTCCAGCGCGGGCGGTCTCATCCATCACTTGATCGACTTCTTCGCGGCGCACAACGTTGTGGCCGATTGTGAACGAGGTCGAGCTGATCGGCGTCTTGGGCAGGCCGGTGTCGTAGGCGAGGTCGTCCTGAGCCCAGATCGCGAGCTTCAACCTGCCGGACAGCGTGAAGAACGCGACGGCGCCATGCTCGAACTCGCGGCCGATGATCCCTTCCGTCGGCAAGCCGAGACCGTCGCGGTAGAACGCGAGAGAACTCTCGAGATTGGCGACAGCGATAGTCAAAACCGAAATGCGCGGTTTCATAGCAGTCTCCTCTGGTTGTCGGAAACACCAGAATAAAGTCGGGCCACGGTGAAGACTTGAACAAAACGGCCAATCGAAGAACGCCACCAAATCGAAGAACGCCGATAGTAGACGCGCTGTCGCCGCGCGATTTGATGGCGGATCGGGGCAGCGTCCGTGGTTTCATCCGTCTTGCAGCAGACGATGAATCTGTCGAGGGGTGCTTCCCGTTAGGCGTCGGCTCTCGCGGACAAGATGCGCCTGGTCGCAATAGCCCGCCTCGGCTGCCAGGATGGCCGTAGCGCTGTTCGATTGGCCCGAAAGCCGCAGAAAGCGCTGATAGCGGAGGATACGGTCAAGCGTCTTCGGGCCATAGCCGAAGCTCTCGTCGAAGCGCCGGCGCAACGTCCTTTCGCTCATCTCAAGCGCGCGCATCAACCAAGGGACGAGAGGCGCGTCGGCCGGCGGCCCGCGCTCGATCAAGCGATAGGCCGCTTGCATGGGAACGTCAGTCTCGTGGCAAGCCATCTCCGCGGCGACGATCTGTTCGAGCGAGCAGGCCAGATCTTCGAGCCTGTCGCTAATACGCACGCGGCTGGCGAGGCGCCGAGCCCGCGCTCCCCACAAATCGTCGAGCGACAGCCTCTGACCGACCAGCTCGATTTGCGGCACGCCGAGCCATGCCGCCGCCGTGGCAGGATGAAAGCGGAAACCAATCACGACCTCGTCTGCCGCCAGAATCTCGGTCTGCGGCTCCTTGTCGGGGCCGGCAACTCGGAAGCTGCCTCCGATCCATTGCAGATCGATCGTCGCGTCGGGCATCACAACGATTGGTGGTGCGCTCGGCGGGTCCATTCGATGCACCCACACCGAAGCAAAGCTGCCGCCAAGCCGCGCCGGCGCTACGCGTTCATGAAATGAACCCGTTGCCTGCGCTGGGACGGGATCGTTCATCTCGCTCCTCTTCGGATTGCCGACGGTGAACTTACGACGCAGCGACAATGTCCCGGCCCTCGCTCGAGACAACAAATCTGCACGACCGACAACTCTGCCGATCGAGAACGGTTGCAAGAACCGGTTGTTTTCTTCCGGCCGGAAGGAAGAGGGCAGGTGAATAATCATGTCAGATGCATCGCCATCGGCAGCGCCGCGTGCAGCTCATACGTCGATGGCCGTTTTGTTCAATCCGGCAAGCGATGGGCGTGCTTAGCTTTCGGCGTCGTACATCACACCGAGAGGTATGCATCATGGGTAACACCAACGACCAACGGATCGACTACGTCGAATTCAACGTGAAAGACACTCAGCGGTCACGCGACTTCTACGGAAAAGCTTTCGGCTGGACCTTCACTGACTACGGCCCGGACTATTGCGAGTTCAACGATGGCCGCTTGTCAGGCGGCTTTGCGGCAGGGCCAGCGAAGTCGGGAGGAGGCCCACTCGTCATTCTATATGCTGATGATCTGCCGGGAACGGTCAAGCGTGTCGAGCAAGCGGGAGGCAAGATCGTCAGGCCGATCTATGGGTTCCCCGGCGGCCGGCGCTTCCATTTCGCGGACCCGGATGGTTACGAGCTTGCGGTTTACACCGAAGACGGCAGCAAGGAATGATCGCGTTCTTCCATCACCTTGGGTTGGTTTTGCTCGGCGGCGTCTTTATCTGGGCGGGCGCCGGGCATTTCCTTAGATTTCGGGCGATTGCAGCGTCCCTGGCCGAACGAGGCTTTCCCGCTCCCAAGCCTCTCCTCGCCGCCGGATCGGTGCTGGAGATCGGAGCTGGCTTTTGTCTCGCAACGGACGTTGGTGACCCCTATCCCGCCGCAGCTTTGGCCGTATTCACCATCGCAGCGTCTTTCATGGCGCTTAACTTCTGGCGCTACAGCGGCGACGAACGGGAAACCCTTCGTACCGGCTTCACCATCAATGTTGCCGTCTTGGGCGGATTGATCGTCGCCGCGACCAGTAGCCTGTGACGTCGTTTCGGGGCGGCGGCTTCGTCTTCATCTGCCATCAGCCGCTCGTTGGCGATCCGGTGTCTTTGCAGCATTCGCCTATCGCTGCCAGAAGGGCAGCTTGGCGATCTCTTCGTCGGCCTGTCGTCTCGTCAGACCGATATCGTCGATCAGATGGGGATTGGTCTCCGCCAATCGCTTGAGGTCCCAGCGAAAGCGTGTCGGCTCGCGCCAGGCCGCGATAATGCTTCGCAGCGTCGCCAGGCTGTAGCGCCGACGCGACGCTTCCGCCGGCCGCGCTGCCTGAAGCGGGGCCGAGGCAAAGGTGGGAATATCGTTCATGGCAACCTCCATATGGTTTGAGGGTCCGGGGGCCCCTCGACCTGAAAGAGGATGAATTCTGCAGGATACGAACAGCGTCGTAATTAAGCTCTCCCAAATAGTTCTCAAAACTTCCAAACGGGCTATAGATGCGCCGTATGCAGGGATCGCGCTTTGCCTTTGGTCCGTTCGTGCTTGATCCGGGTGCGGGAACGCTCCTTCGGAACGACGTCCCTGTTGCCGTCAGCTACCGCGGGCTAAAGCTGCTTGCGGCACTCGTCGGACGGCCCGGCGAAATCCTGAGCAAGGCTGAGTTGATGGACGCGGCGTGGCCGGGCACAGCCGTCGAGGAAGGCAACCTAACCGTCCAGATCGCGCTGCTGCGGAAGCTGCTTGGCCCGGCCGCCGACGGCGGTGAATGGATCGCCACGGTTCCGCGCGTCGGCTACCGCTTCACGGGGGTCATCGAACAGCTCGGCGGCGCGAAGCGAAAACCTTTGCCGCTGCCCAGCAAACCATCGATAGCCGTGCTGCCCTTCGTTAATGTCAGCAACGATCCCGAGCAGGAATCCTTCGCGGATGGGTTGACCGAAGACCTGATCACCGACCTGTCCAGGATCTCCGGCCTGTTCGTCATCGCACGCAACTCGGCCTTTGCCTACAAAGGAAAGGCGATGGACGTGCGCGGGATCGCACAGGACCTTGGCGTCCGCTACCTGCTGGAGGGTAGTGCACGGCGCGCCGCGGGGCACGTGCGCATCAACGCACAGCTGGTCGACGCAGTGAGTGGCGATCATCTATGGGCGGAACGCTTCGATCGCAGCCTGGAAGATATCTTTGCCGTTCAGGACGAGGTCACCGGCAAGATCGTCGAGGCGTTACTCGGCCGGCTGCGTGCACCGCCGCCGCGCAATCGGCCCAAAAATCTCGAGGCTTACGATCTCTGCGTGCGGGCGCGCAAGCTGATGGATGATTCGCCGCAGACGGCGCAGGAAGCGCATCTGATGCTCACCCGCGCGGTTTCGCTCGATCCGGAATATGCCGAGGCCTATCGCTGGCTTGCCATGAACCACTGGATGGGATGGGTGCATTCCGGCGGACCAACCGAAACATCCCGTAGCGTTGCTTTGGAACTGGCGCGCAAAGCTGTGGCGATCGACCCTAACGATGCCGGCTGCCGCTGGGTTTTGGCTTACCTGCTTGCATATGAGCGCAGCTTCGCCGAGGCGGATGCGGAATTCGCCAAGGCAATCGAGCTCGACCCGAACGAGGCCGATGCCTGGGCGGCATTATCCGACATCGCGGTCTTGGCCGGACGGGTCGATGAGGGCCTTGAGCACATTCGCAAGGCGTTCCGGCTGAACCCGTTTCCGGCTAGTTGGTACTATCTGACGCTCGGCCAGGCGCAATATGCGGCCGGCGAATACGAAGCCGCTGTCGAGACACTGCGCAGGGACGAGACTTATCGTACTAGCTCACGCCGTTTCCTGGCGGCAAGCCTTGCCCAACTGGGGCGGCTCGACGAGGCGCGCGCAGAGGTCGAACTGTTCCTCGTCGGCAACCCGCATTTCACAACCCGCCACTGGGCCACGACGGAGCCATTCCGCGACGCTGCGACGCTTGAGCATTTCGTTGATGGCTTCCGCAAGGCCGGTCTTCCAGAGTGACGCAACGGCGCCTTCGCACCGGGCGTGCGACCTATTCCTCAAAGCGACCCGTGGTGTCACGATCGCGCTCGTATCGTCTGGTCAGCGGAAACGGCGGCAACCAGGACTCGCGACGGACGATCCAGCTTTCGTAGGTTGGCATCAGTTGGTCAGGCGCATCCAGCGATCCCAGGCTCACTTCGATTTCGTCGGCGGTGCGTGCGAAAATGGACGAGCCGCAGCGGGCGCAGAAAAACCGCCCGGCGTAGTCGCGTGTTTCGCCGTCGATCGTCACCGCATCCTCAGGAAATATCGCGGAAGCGTGAAAAAGGGCGCCATGATGCTTGCGGCAGTCGAGACAGTGACAAAGGCCGACCCGGTATGGGCGCCCCGACGCCACAATTCGGACGTTGCCGCACAGGCAACCGCCGGTGAATCGGTCCATGCTGCGTCTCCTCCAATATCAAGCGGTCGGAATGGTTACAACGACCGGCACTGTCATTGCAATTGCCCGCCGCGGGCCGCCTCGCTATGCCTTGCGCGAGCTTGCCGCCGAAAATACGCTTCGGTTTGTCACGACGACGAACGGAGTTATATGGAACGAAACGACGCGTTCCATTGAGCAGTCAGCTCGGCAGCCGAGGCGATGTTGATGCCACAGTCGGCGAATATGCGTGCGACAGTCGCTACCAGTTCGGCGTTGGACGAAGCTATGCTGCCGTCCGGAAGGAAAAGATTGTTTTCGAACCCGACCCGGACATGACCGCCGAGCAGCGCCGCGGCGGTCACACACGCCGCTTCGTTGCGGCCGAAGGCGCAGACGCTCCAATGATCGAAGCGCGGCATGTTCGCCGCGAGGAATGGCAGGAGATCGGCAGGAACGGACATCTGTCCCGGCGTGTAGCGGCCCAGCACGTAGAGAACCGGTATGCTTGCCCAGGGGATCAGTCCGCGCTGCTGCATATCCGAAAGCCTGACAGCCTCCTCGGGCGAATAGAGGATGATCTGCGGCGCCACACGCTCCTTATGCAGCCAGGCCATGAAGCGCGCGAAGGCGAGTTCCGATCCGGCATCCGGAACGATTTCGCGAAGCGCCAGGGAGACCGCTTCTGGCTTCACATCTCGTATGACGGCCATCTGTTGGGCTGGCGAATAGATACCGAGCGCTTCGGAGGTGATCTGAATTAGCAGCCGGTCGCCGGCAGCACCGCGGATGGCGGCAATCGCCTGGCGGTAGGCGTCGGCGTCGAGCAGATGGTTGCCGCTTCTGTCGCGGACATGGACATGGATCATCGCCGCACCGACGTCGGCGCATTCCGCGGCCGTCCGCGCAAGTTCGGCCGGTGTCAGCGGAATCGCCGGATGGTCGGCCTTGCTGCGACGCCCTCCGTTCGGCGCGACGGCTATGGCGATGCGGTCGAGACCAGGGGCCGGCTTCATGGAGACGTTTTTCGGGCGAATACGAGTCATATGAATCAATCTTTGACCATACTGAAACAGACGTTGCAATCGCCGGTCTGGCGGGCTAGCAATATCCATGGACCAGGGAGAGCTTGCTGGACAGATCGTCAATGCCTTCGACGGCATGTCGGCGCAGCTTCGGTCCGCCGCCCGCTACATCCTCGACAAGCCGCATGACGTCGCGCTGTTGTCCATGCGCGAGCAGGCCCGGCACGCCGGAGTGCAGCCGGCGACGATGACGCGGCTGGCCCAGCATCTCGGCCTTGATGGCTACGAGACCGTGCGCGACATCTACGCCGCCGCAATCCGGGGCGGCGAGATCGGTTTCGCCGGCAAGGCGGGCCTCCAGGTGGCCAGCCAGAAGCTCAAGGGCGACCATGCCCTGGCGGCCGACATCTTGGATTCAATTTCCGGCCAGCTTGCCCACCTCGCCGAAAGCAGGTCGATCGACCGTCTGGTCGACACGGCCAGAGCGCTGACTGCGGCAAGGCGCGTCTATTGCCTTGGCCTGCGCTCGAGCCACGCGGTGGCCTGGCATCTGCATTACATCCTGTCGCTGATCGGCGAGAAATCGGTGCTGTTGCACGGCATCGGCGGAACCGACGGCGACGCCCTCGGTCACGCGACCACGGACGACGTGCTGATCGCCGCCAGCGTCCTGCCCTACACGCGCTTCACCATCGAGCTTGTCGAGTTCGCTGCCGGCCGCGGCGTGCCGATCATTGCGATCACCGACAGTGAAGTGGCGCCCCTGGCGCAGCTTGCCGATCACCTGGTCATCGTGCCGACAGGCAGTCCGTCCTTTTTCCACACCATGACGCCGGCCTTCATCGTCGCGGAGGTCCTTGGCGCTCTTGTTGCCGGCCAGGCAGGCGAGGGCGCCGTTGAGTCGCTGCGACGCTTCGATGAGCAGGGCGCTGCCCTCAGGACCCACCTGAACCAGCGTCCGCCGAAGACAACGCCTGTGAGAGACCGCCGATGACACACATCCTCCATCGAACCATCCACTCGAGGCTGCCGGTCGCCGTTCGCGGCCATGGCATTGAACTGTTCGACGCAGAGGGCAAGTCCTACATCGACGCGTCGGGCGGCGCCGCCGTGTCCTGTCTCGGCCACGGCCATCCCGACGTGATTGCCGCGCTGCACGCCCAGCTTGACCGCATCGCCTACGCCCACACCAGCTTCTTCACCACCGAGGTGGCGGAACGCTTGGCGGATCGGCTGGTCGAGGACGCGCCGAGAGGGCTGGATCATGTGTATTTGGTCAGCGGCGGCTCGGAAGCGATCGAGGCCGCGCTCAAGATGGCCAGGCAATATTTTGTCGAGAAAGGCGAGCCGCAACGGCGCCATCTCATCGCACGCCGGCAGAGCTATCACGGCAATACGCTCGGCGCTCTCGCCACCGGCGGCAATGAATGGCGACGCGCCCAGTTCAGGCCGTTGCTGATCGAGACCCATCACATCGACCCCTGTTACGCCTATCGCTATCAAAAGTATGGCGAAAGCGACGAAGCCTACGCGGCGCGCGCCGCCCAGCAGCTCGAAGACAAGATCCTCGAACTCGGCGCGGACGAGGTCATCGCCTTCGTCGCCGAGCCGGTGGTGGGTGCCACGCTCGGCGCCGTGCCGCCGGTCGCCGATTACTTCAAACGCATTCGCGCGATCTGCGACCGCTACGGCGTGCTGCTCATCCTCGATGAGGTGATGTGCGGCATGGGCCGTACCGGCACGCTGCATGCGTGCGAGCAGGACGGCATCGCTCCCGACCTGCTGACCATCGCCAAGGGGCTCGGCGGTGGCTACCAGCCGATTGGCGCGGTGCTGCTCGGCCGGCATATCTTCGACGCCTTTGCCCAAGGCTCGGGCTTCTTCCAGCATGGACATACCTATATGGGGCATCCCATGGCGGCGGCGGCCGGCCTTGCCGTGCAGGAGGTCATCCGGCGCGACCGTCTGCTCGACAACGTCAGCGCAATGGGCGCGCAGTTGGACGAACGTCTGCGCCAGCGCTTCGATAATCACCATCACGTCGGCGACATTCGTGGGCGGGGTCTGTTTCGAGGAATCGAACTGGTGGTTGATCGCGCCACCAAGGAGCCGTTCGACCGGAAGCTTGAACTCAACGCCCGCATCAAGCGCGAAGCAATGGCCCGCGGCCTGATGATTTATCCGATGGGCGGGACGATTGACGGTGTGCGGGGCGTTCATGTGCTTGTTGCGCCGCCCTTCATCATTTCCCAACAGGATATTGATCGGATCGTCGAACGGCTCGGTGAGGCGATCGATGCTGCGATCGCTTCAGTGGTCTGACCTGCGCGACGCGGACCGCCTCAAACCAGTTCCAACGTCATCGGCGACGGGCCGGGACAACCACCAGAGAGGTAGCAACCATGTATAGTTCAATGAAAACCCTGATCGGCGCGGCGGCCTGCATGCTGCTGGCGCTGCCGTCCGTCGCCGCCGAGCAGCGCTTCGTCACGGTCGGCACCGGCGGGGTCACCGGCGTCTACTACGCTGTCGGCGGCGCTATTTGCCGACTGATGAACAAGGACCGGCAGAAAACCGGCATCCGATGCTCGACGGAGTCGACCGGCGGTTCCGTCTTCAACGTCAACTCCATCCAGACCGGCGACCTCGATTTCGGCCTGACCCAATCGGACGTCCAGTACCAGGCCTATGACGGGACCGGAAATTTCGACGGCAAGCCGTTCAAGGATCTGCGGGCCGTATTCTCCGTCCATCCCGAGCCGTTTACCGTGCTGGCGCGGCCCGATGCCGGCGTCGCCAAATTCGAGGACTTCAAAGGCAAACGCTTCAACGTCGGCAATCCCGGGTCAGGCACCCGCTCGTCGATGGAGGAGTTGCTTAAGCAGATGGGCTGGAGGCTCGGCGATTTCTCGCTTGCCGCAGAGCTGAAGGCGGACGAGCAGGGCAGCGCGCTATGCGACAATAAGATCGACGGTTTCTTCTACGGCGTCGGTCATCCGTCCGCCGCGATCCAGGATCCGACCACGGCCTGCGGTGCCAAACTCGTCCCGCTGACCGGTCCGGCAGTGGACGCGCTGTTAGCAGCTCATCCCTACTATTCAGTCGCCACCATCAAGGGCGGCATGTACGCCAACAACCCAGACGACGTGAAGACATTCGGCGTCCGCGCTACCGTCGTGGCGAACGCCAGCACGCCCGATGAGGTGGTTTACGAGCTGGTGAAGTCGGTCTTCGAAAATTTCGACGATTTCAAGAAGCTGCATCCGGCCTTCGCCAATCTCGACCCCAAGGAGATGATCAAGACCGGTCTGTCGGCGCCAATGCATCCGGGCGCGGAGCGCTACTACAAGGAAAAGGGCTGGCTCTGAGGCCTCCAATGCGAGGCGCCCGCGGGCGCCTCGCATTGCAAATGATTGTGGGGAACGATGACAGATCAAAGCCAGCAGACGGGAGCGCCTGACCAACCCGCCATCGACATTGACAAGCTCAACGAGATCGTCGCCGAGGCCGACACCGGTGGGCGCAAGCCAACCGGCCTCACCGCGAAGCTGATCCTCGGTGTGTCGCTGGCATGGTCGCTGTTCCAGCTCTGGTATGCCTCGCCCCTTCCGTTCATGCTCAATTTCGGTGTCGTCAGCGACGGCATCGCCCGCTCCATCCACCTGGCCTTCGCCCTGTTTCTGGCGATGCTGACGTTTCCGGCCTTCAAGACCTCGTCGCGCATCCGGGTGCCGCTGCCCGACTGGGTGCTAGGCATCGCCGGGGCGGCGTCCGCCCTCTATCTGTTGGTCTTCTACAGCGATATCGCCCATCGGCCGGGTCTTCCCACTACGGCTGACCTGGTTGTCTCGATCGCCGGCGTCCTCATCCTGCTCGAGGCCGCGCGTCGCGCGGTTGGGCCTGCCATCACCGTCATCGCGGCGATCATGCTGATCTATATCTTCGCCGGGCCTCACCTTCCTGGCCTGCTCGGCCACAAGGGCGCGACGTTATCGCGCGCGGCCTCGCAGATGTGGCTGACGTCGGAGGGGGTCTTCGGTGTTGCCCTCGGTGTGTCCACCAATGTCGTCTTCATGTTCGTTCTGTTCGGAACATTGCTGGAACGCGCCGGAGCCGGTGGCTTTTTCATCCAGCTTGCCTTCTCGCTGCTCGGAAAATACCGCGGCGGTCCGGCCAAGGCCGGTGTCGTGGCCTCTGGTCTGACCGGCATGATTTCCGGCTCTTCGATCGCCAATGTCGTGACCACCGGAACCTTCACCATCCCGCTGATGCGGCGGGTCGGATATTCTGCGGTGAAAGCCGGCGCCATCGAATGCGCGGCCGGCGTCAACGGTCAATTGATGCCTCCGGTGATGGGCGCGGCCGCGTTCCTGATCGCGGAATATGTCGGCATCTCCTATGCCGAGGTGGTCAAGCACGCCTTCTATCCCGCGCTGCTGACCTACGGTTCGTTGTTCTACATCGTCGATATCGAGGCGATGAAGATGGGACTGAAGGGCCTGCCGTCACGCAGCACACACTCCGCATTTCAGGGTGCGCTGCGCGGGCTGATGGGCGTATGCGGCTTCATTGTCCTGGCCGGCCTGGTCTACTATGGCATTGGCTGGACCAAAGTGGTGTTCGGCGCCGCTGCGACCTGGATGATCAGTGCCGCGCTGGTCGCCGTCTATATCGGCCTTGTCGCCCACCGGGCGCGCCATCCCGACCTGCCGCTCGAGGATCTGGAAGGTGAGATCCTCAGAATTCCGCACTTCGGCGAGACGGCGCGCACCGGCCTGCATTTTCTGCTGCCGGTGATCCTGCTGATCTGGTGCCTGATGGTGGAGGAACTGTCGCCCGGCCTCTCGGCATTCTGGGGCGTTGTTGCCCTGATGGCGCTGATCGTCACGCAGCGGCCGCTTACCGCCTTTTTCCGCAAGGACCGGGCACTGGCACCGCATTGGCTTCACGGTCTCGACGATCTGGTCGGTGGCCTGTCCGCCGCCGCGCGCAACATGACCACGGTCGGCATCGCCACTGCGACGGCCGGCATCATCGTCGGCACGGTCCTGCTCACCGGCATCGGGCTGGTGATGACCGAACTGGTCGAATTCATCTCGGGCGGCAGCTTCATCGTCATGCTTCTATTCACTGCGGTGATCTGCATCATTCTCGGCATGGGCATGCCGACAACCGCGAGCTATGTCGTCGTCGCCACCTTGATGGCGCCGGTCATCGTCGATTTGGCGGCGCAGAACGATCTTGCCGTGCCGCTGGTCGCCGTCCACATGTTCGTGTTCTATTTCGGGTTGATGGCGGATGTGACGCCGCCAGTGGGGCTGGCGGCTTATGCTGCGGCGGCGATTTCCGGCGCCGACCCTGTGAAGACCGGAATTCAGGGTTTCAAATACGAGATCCGTACCGGTCTCTTGCCGTTCATCTTCATCTTCAACACCGGACTGCTGATGATCGATCTCGAAGGTCCCTTCGACTTCGTCGCGATGGTGGTGACGTCCACACTGGCCATGGTCTCGTTTGTAGCGGCGACGCAGAACTGGATGCTCGTGCGCAACCGCTGGTACGAGACGATTGCGTTGCTTGTGGCCTGTTTCATCTTGTTCAGGCCGGGATTGTTGCTCGATCAGGTGAGCGAACCCTATCGGGCAGTACCTGCCTCCGAACTCGGCCGTATCGTCGACGAGACAGCCGAGGGAGGCGCAGTTCGCTTGCGCCTGACGACACTGAACCTCAACGGCGATGAGATATCGAAGCTGGTACGGCTGCAGCTCGGGCCCGCAAATTCGTCGACCGAACGCCTGAAGGCTGCGGGCCTGGACGTCAGTGCGCTTGGCGACAGCGTGACGGTCGGCGTGGTGCGACTGGGCAGCCAGGCGGCCAAATTCGGCCTGCAGCCCGGCGACGAAATCAACCAGGTGCTAGTCCCTGCGGAACGGCCGTCGCGCTATTGGTTCGCCATTCCGGCTCTGCTGTTGCTCGGTCTCGTCGTCTGGGTTCAGAAGCGGCGAAGGCGGACAGTTGGTCTGTAAGCGTCCTATGAGCGGAAGACGTCTTGCATCAAGGCGCACCAGTAGACGCGATGAATGCGCGCATGACGGCAAAGGCGCGGGCGGGAATCATCGACATAGACCGGATGCCCGCACGCCTCCAAGCGTTCGAACTGAACTTGACTGGATGCCAGGCACGCCACAAGCGTGTCTCGCTGGAGACGCCGGTGAGGGCGTAGGACTTGTAAGGAAACCGCAGACCGCGGCAGAAACCGTTGCCGAATTGGCCAGCGGCGTAATCCAGCGCGATTTTTCTGATGACCGCTCGGGCCTGCCTCACTTACATGGGAAGCACGCAAAATTGAGCCATGGCCAGCATGTCAGTAACAAGAGAACCAAACGCCGCCCCGGAACCGGCTAACGCGGAAATGCGCATGGCGACGCGCGACCGCCCTTTTGAACCCGTCGACTACGGGCTTTACGCGCTGACGGTCATTGCCTGGAGCGCATCGTGGTTCGCGATCGAGCTTCAGGTCGGCAGCGGCGTGTCGAACGAGGTCAATCTGGTCTGGCGCTTCGCCATCGCCACGCTGCTGATGTTTGCCTGGGCGGGCTTTTCCGGCCGGCGGCTCCGCTTTCCGATCACCGATCATCTGCGCTTTGCTGTGCTCGGCATCCTCATCTTCTCGTCGAACTTCCTGTTTTTCTATTACGGCGCCGGCTATCTCGTCAGCGGCTTGCTCTCGGTCGTCTTCTCGCTCGCCTCGGTCATCAACATGCTGCTTGGTGCCTTGGTCATCGGCGAGCGCCCGGCGCCGCGCATTCTCGCTGGCGGCGTCATCGGCTTCGCCGGCATAGCGCTGATGTTCTTTCCCGAAATCGCCGCGAACGGGCTTTCCGGCGGCACGTTGATAGGCCTTCTGCTGTGCCTCTGTGGCACGCTGAGCTTCTGCGCCGGCAATCTCGTCTCCGTCGCAAACCAGCGCCGCGGCCTGCCGCTCGTTTCAACCAGCGCCTGGGGTATGCTTTATGGCACTCTGTGGTCTGCGTTCCTGGCCTTCCTCCTCGGTGAACCGTTCGTGTTCGCGACGACCGCTTCCTACGTCGGTTCGCTGGTCTTCCTCGCCGTCATATCGACGGTCATGGCTTTCGCCGCCTACCTTACGCTGCTTGGACGCATTGGCGGCGCCCGCGCCGGCTATGCGACCGTCATATTTCCCGTCTTTGCGCTTTTGATCTCCACGGCGTTGGAAGGCTACGCCTGGACCGCTTACGCGATCATCGGGCTCGTCCTCGTCGCCGCCGGGAACGTCCTGGTCATTCGCGGAGGACGGCGCTGACGCATGGAATACTGCGCAATGCCGCCGCCTTCCGCTGCGCGGGTGAGCTTGACTCTCTGGGTCGTCTGTCTAAGCTTGCGGTCAATGGGTCAGACCAATGTACCAGGGCGAGCCGGGAGGGATTAGACGCGCATGCCGATCCAGGCCGTTGAACCACGCCGGCTTTACCGGCAGGTCGCCGATCAGCTCAGGCAGCTGATCGATGCTGGCGAGTTTTCCGTCGGCGACCGTCTGCCGACCGAGCGGGATCTGGCCGACCAGCTCGGAATTTCCCGCCCGACGGTTCGTGAAGCGCTGATAGCACTGGAGGTCGAAGGCCGCATACGCATCCGCGTCGGCTCGGGCATCTACGTCACCGATCCGCCGAGCGCCGCCGCCTCCGATCCCGAAATGGAGGAGGGCCCGTTCGAGCTGTTGCGCGCACGCGAATTCGTCGAAGGCGCGATCGCCGCCGAAGCTGCTCTCCACGTTCGGCCTGCAGATATCGAACGGCTCGACGACGTGCTGCGCCGAATGGAGGCCATGCGTCACCCCAACAAGATGACCATCGCGCTTGACCGGGAATTCCACACCGCCGTCGCCGGCATTCTCGAGAACGCCGTGCTGGTGCGCTTCATCGGCGAGCTTTTCGATCAGCGCATGAACCCTTACTTCGAACGCCTGTCGATTTATTTCGAGACCAGCGATTCCTGGCAGATCGCGGCAAAGGAGCATCGTGCCGTTCGCGATGCGATTGCCGCGCGCGATCCCGAGCGGGCCAAGGCCGCCATGCAGCAGCATCTGCGCCAGTCGCAAATCAGATTCTCATGCAATTTCGATGAGAGAGCCGCAGCCAAGGAGGTTGCGGAATAGCAGTCGGCCGGGGGGAGATCCGGCAGTCAAATCCAACCAGGGAGGAATTAGATGTTGAGGAAATACGCAGTTCTGCTCGGTGCGATCGTCGCAATTGCCATGCCCATGGCGTCGGCCTCGGCGGAGACGGTCCTGAAATGGGCACATGTCTACGAGACGTCGGAGCCCTTCCACACTGAATCCGTATGGGCGGCGGAGGAGATCAAGAAGCGCACCCAGGGCCGCTACGCCATCGACGTCTATCCGGCCTCGCAGCTCGGCAAGGAAGCAGACATCAACCAGGGCCTGATGCTCGGCACTGTCGATATCATCATTTCCGGATCGAGCTTCGCGGCGCGCGAATATCCGCCGATCGGCGTCACCTATTTCCCATATACGTTCCGTGATGCCGACCATCTGCTGAAATACACCAAGAGCGACGTCTACAAGGCCCTGACCAAGGGCTATGAGGACAAGACCGGCAATCACATCGCCGCCACCACCTATTACGGGACGCGGCAGACCACCTCGAATCGGCCGATCGCCAAGTGCTCCGACATGCAAGGCCTAAAAATGCGCGTTCCCGACGTGCCGGCCTATCTGGCCATGCCGCGTGCCTGCGGCGCCAACACCGCGCCGATTGCCTTCGCCGAGGTCTACCTGGCCCTGCAGAACGGCACGGTCGAGGCCCAGGAGAACCCGCTAACCACCATCGAGGCGAAGAAATTCTACGAGGTGCAGAAGAACATCGTGCTCACTGGCCACATCGTCGATCATCTCAACACCATCATATCGGCGTCGCGCTGGGCCTCGCTTTCCGACGAGGACAAGAAGATCTTCACCGAGGTGATGCAGGAGGCTGCCGCCCGCGCCACGGCAAAGATCGTCGCCCGCGAAAAGGAACTGGTGCAGGTATCCAAGGACCGCGGCATCAGCGTGACCGATGTCGACCGTGCCGATTTCGAGAAGAATGTGCTGGAGAAGGTCACCTTCGAGGAGTTCGGCTACAACAAGGCCGATTGGGAAGCGATCCGCGCCATCAAGTAGGGCATCGGAAAATTCGGATGCTCAAACAAAACGAGAGAGCGGCGATCGGATTCGCCGCTTTAGCCTGCCAATCCGTCCGGCTTCACGTTGCGCCGGACGGCCTTTCCAATCCTTGACGACCCACCAGCTTCGGGAGCCCGCGCCGATGGCCGAGGAACACCACACCGAGATCACCGTCGAAGAGATCGCCCAGGCTTTCGAGGAGGTGCCGGTACACGTCGACCTGTCGGACCACGGCATCGAGGACTGGATCACGCTTGCCGTGTTCTGGGGCATGGTCGTCTGTGTCTTCCTGCAGTTCTTCACCCGTTATGCGCTGAACAACAGCCTTGCCTGGACCGAGGAGATCGCCATCAACGCGCTCGTCGTCGTTGTCTTTCTCGGCGCAGCCATGTGCGTGCGCCTGTCGCGCCATATCCATGTCGACGTGCTTTACCACTATCTGCCGGAGCGCGTCGGCCGCTGGCTGGCGCTCGCCGTCGATGTTATCCGCATCGCATTCTTCGCCTACGGATCCTGGCTGATGTGGCGCTACGTCACGATCGTGGCGCATGAGCGCATGGTCACCGTCAACCTGCCGCGGCGCTGGTTCTTCTACGCCGTACTGGCCGGCTTCGTGCTGATGCTTCTGCGCTCGATCCAGGTCTTTATCGGCAATTACAGGCGCGGCTATTCGGTGCTCGAGCGTCCTGGTGCGTTCGAGACGGCAGGGGTCTGAGCGATGCTGCTTCTGGTCGGAGGTTTCATTGTCCTGATGCTCATTGGCGTGCCGGTCGCCGTTTCGATGGCGGCCGCCTCGATCCTTTACCTCGTCATCTACGGCGTCGCGCCCGACATCATCGCGGCCCAGCGCATGATCGCCGGGGTGGAGAGTTTTCCGCTGCTCGCCGTTCCCTTCTTCATCCTGGCCGGCAACCTCATGAACATCGCCGGGGTCACCGGGCGCATCTATTCCTTCGCCCTTGCCCTGGTCGGCTGGATGAAGGGCGGCCTGGCGCAGGTCAACATCATCGGATCGGTGATCTTTTCCGGCATGTCGGGCACCGCGCTCGCCGACGCCGCCGGCATCGGCACCATCGAGATCAAGGCGATGAAGGACCACGGCTACCCGATCGACGCTGCGGTCGGGGTCACCGCCGCTTCCGCGACGCTTGGGCCGATCTTCCCGCCTTCGCTGCCCTTCGTCATCTACGGTATGATGGCAAATGTCTCGATCGGCGCGCTGTTCATGGCCGGCATCCTGCCTGGCGTGGTCATGACCGTGCTGATGATGATCACGGTCGCCATCTTCGCCTACAGGCGCGGCTGGGGCTCCGACACACCCTTCGAGCTTCGGCGGCTGGCTGAAGCGGCGGGCGAGGTGCTGGTGGTGGCTGCCTTTCCGATTGCCTGCTATGTGCTCGTGCAGCTTGGCCTGTCGATCAACATCGCGGTCGGTATCGCGCTGCTGGTGCTGATCGTGACCGACTGGTATTTCGACTTCTCCGCGGTCATGGCGCTGATGACACCGGTCATCCTGATCGGCGGCATGACGATGGGCTGGTTCACGCCGACCGAAGCGGCGATGGCGGCCGTGATCTGGTCGCTTTTTCTCGGGCTGGTGCGCTACCGAACGATGACGCTGCGCTTGCTCGCCAAGGCCAGCTTCGACACGATCGAGACGACCGCTTCGGTGCTGTTCATCGTTACCGCCGCATCGATCTTCGCCTGGCTGCTCACCGTCAGCCAGGCGGCACAACTGTTTTCAAACTTCATCTTCGCGCTCACCGAAAACAAATGGGTCTTCCTGATCCTGGTCAACATCCTGATGCTGGTGGTCGGCTGCTTCCTCGATACGATCGCCGCGATCACCATTCTGGTGCCGATCCTGCTGCCGGTCGCCGCCGTCTACGGCATCAACCCGGTGCATTTCGGGCTGATCATGACGCTCAACCTGATGATCGGGCTTTTGCACCCGCCGCTCGGCATGGTGCTGTTCGTGCTGTCGCGCGTCGCCAAGCTCTCGGTCGAGCGTACCACCATGGCGATCCTGCCATGGCTGGTGCCGCTTATAGTGGCGCTGCTTCTGATCACCTTCATACCCGCCATCACGCTCTGGCTGCCGACCGAGATGGGCCTGATCCGGTGAGCGGCCAGGTGATTGCCGCAACGCTGTTCGGCCCGCAGGACCTGCGTATGGTGGCGCATCCGCTGGGACCGCTGGCGCCAGGGATGGTGCGGGTGCGTTTCGGCGCGGGGGGCATTTGCGGCTCAGACCTGCATTATTTCCGCCATGCCCGAACCGGCGACTTCGTCGTCACCTCGCCGCTTGTCCTCGGCCACGAGATCTCCGGCGAAATCGTCGAGATCAACGGCGCCGCGCCCGGCCTGGGCGTCGGCGATCACGTTGCGGTCAATCCGTCGCGCTGGTGCGGGCATTGCGCGCGATGCCTGGAAGGCCGCGCCAATCTCTGCGAAAACATCCATTTCATGGGCTCGGCATCGAAGACGCCGCATATGCAGGGCGGCTTCGCCAGTCTGTTCGACGCCACGCCCGCGCAATGTTTCAAGGTTCCATTTGATGTGGCCTACCAGGCGGCCGCACTTGCCGAACCGCTGGCGGTCAGCCTGCACGCCGTCGCGCGGGCGGGCAACATCAGTGGCCGCAACGTCATCCTGTTCGGTGCCGGCCCCATCGGTCTCTTGACCATGCTCGCGGCCAGGCTTGCCGGCTGCGCTGAGCTTACCGTCGCCGATATCGCCGCCGCTCCGCTCGCCTTCGCCCGCAGGTTGGGCGCCGACAGGACGATCGACCTTTCTAGCGGCGACGCCGAGCTCCAGGCGCTCGCCGCCGGCGGTTCGCTTGATGTGGCGTTCGAGATTTCAGGCACTGCCGCAGGCCTTGCCGCGGCGATCGCCAGTGTCCGGCGCGGCGGCACGGTGGTCCAGGTCGGCAATCTTCCCGGTGGCCAGATCCCGCTGCCTGCCAATGCGGTAATGGCCAAGGAGATCGACCTCAAGGGCACCTTCCGCTTCGGCAAGGAGTTCGGCCGGGCGGTCGATCTCATCGTTTCGGGTGAGGTGGACGTCCTAAAGCTGGTGACCGCGGAGCGCACGCTTTCTTGCGCCCCCGACGCCTTCCATCTTGCCGCCGACCGCTCACAGAGTGTCAAGGTCGTGCTGACCGCGGGCTGATCGAGGATTCGCAAAGTCCCTTTTTTTTGACGAGGCAATTGGCGCTTCACTGTGCAGGTACAAACAGAATGTGCGACGGACCGTGCTGGCTTCCTAGCATCAGGATAGAGCATACGCCTGCAACCTTCATAACCCGATGCCGCGCTTCTTTCCCAGGCTCCAATCCACGCCCCCCGTATCCGAGCCCACGACCCCGGTAACTTGATTACCCAATCGCTTTTCGAGCGACGGCGACCAGGGCACGAGCTTGAATTCGAGTCCATTATCGATCATCGCGAGCCGGCCTGAAGCCAGCGAGAAACGCCGCCGGTAAATCCCAGCCACTTGATCGCCGTTGGCAGCCTTCGTGAATGACAGGCCCGTCTCGGCGGCGAGGCGGGCACCGAGCGATTCCACCTCATGATCGTGTAGTGTATCGATCAGATTGCGCGCAAGAATGACGCGCTGTCCCTCGCGCCTGGCCAGATCGCGCCTGACAAGGTGGTCGACCCGATCTTGCAGCGCCTGTCTTACGTCCCTTCCAAAGCCGCCCTCACCGAATTCGGCAGGCTCGCGTGCAACGAGTTGGCGATCGAGCCAAGTCGCGCCGGAAGCATGGACCTGCTGTTCGATTGAGAGGTCGGAGCGGACGGCGAGCCTGACCCGGCCACCGCCATTTGCACTCGCATCGCGGCACAACTCCACGACCGAGCCCGGGTCGGAGTCTCCGGCCGCATTAGGGTCATGGAAGCGAAGGTGGTGTGTGCGCCCATCGATGCCGTCGACGATGGCATAGGCCGAGCCCCACAGTTCGTCGTCGAGGCCGCGTTCGAGCAGTCGGCCGATCACGGGCGCATCAATCTTTTCGGCGGCCAGCACATAGTCGGCTGTCCCTCTTTTTAGCCCATGCACGGTGAGACTGCGGTGCATGCGCTTGATGATGTCGCCGCGTTCACCGAGGGCGCGCAAAGTTGCCTCGGCCTCTTCCACCACCATCCACTGGCCGGGACGGATCTCGTTCGCGAGGCCTAGCCTTTCCAGTTGCCGGAGCCGGCCGACTTTGAGCCCCAGGAACTCGTCGGGCTGGCGATCAGGGTGTGGCGCGAGATCAATGATGCCATGACGGTCGGTGTCGCGAACAAGCTGGCGATCGAGCTGCGTCCAGCGCTCAGCGTCGACCTGCCGCTCGATGGCCTGGCGGATGTCGAGGTCGGTGCGGAGCCCAAGCGTCTGGGTGAGAATGTCGCTCGCCCGATCGCGCATGCCCTGGCGGATGTAGTCGCGCGAGATGACAAGACTCTCGCCGGCGTCGGCTACGCCGCGAACGAGGATGTGAACGTGCGGATGTTCGGTGTTCCAGTGATCGACGGCAATCCAGTCGAGCCTCGTGCCGAGGTCGCACTCCATGTCGACCATCAGGTCACGAGCGAAGTTCTTGAGGTCGCCGAGCTCCATTGCATCGTCCGGCGAAACGATGAAACGGAAGTGATGCCGATCGTCCTTGCAGCGGTCGGAGAAGGCGTCATGATCTGCCTCTTTGGTGTCGGGACCGAACATCCTCGCCTTCTCGCCATCACGTGTAACACCTTCGCGGCGAAGATATTTGAGATGGGTGGCGAGAGGCGCAGACCCTCTGAACTGCCTCACCACACGGGCCTTGATAACGGCGCCGCGTGAGCGGTCAGAGATGAGGCGACTGGCGCGGATGCTCGCTGACCTGCCGCGGCCAAACGTTGAAGCTCGTGGGGAGGTGATCCGGCCCTCGCGTGTAAGGTGACCGCCAGCGCGCTGTGTGGCCGCAAGAGCCTGGAAGATGAAGGGTCTTGCGCGCTGGCCAGCGCGGGAGCGGATACGACCAGGGCGGACGCGAAAGCTATCGTCACGTTTCATGCTAGGCAGCCACGAGGTGCGGTTTCCATTGAAAGACTGAAAAAATGGGAATAGCGCACATCGCCGATTGTGCCAGCACATCGCGAAATGAGTCGAAAATTATAAGGAAAACAATCGGCCGAACCGAGCCGCACCTCGCGGCCCTTTATCCTGCCACTCTCTCCGCCCTCATCTGCGGCCAACCCTTCCGCCGCAATTTCCGCGACGGAACAGGCCGGAATGCGATTGAGGAGGAACGTGGCGATCATCGCGATATGGCTAAAGAAGGCTGAGTGAATAGGCCGCAAACAGCGTGGTTCGATTGGAAATCGGTTTCACCCGGCCGTGGCTCGGTCGCGGTCAGGTCCGCAACAGGATTGCCCATTGGCGACCGCATTGCGGGCGAATGAATCGCCGTGAAGATCGTCTCTGCATAACCATTGCCACCCGATGCAGCGGCGTTCCCAATGTCATGGGGATGCGCAAAAATCGTGGCACCGAGTGAGCTGGCTCTGCCCCTTCCTTGCCGTGCGCGCCGCGGACTGGGAACTGCACCATTGAGCAGCGGCGCGAGTTTCCTGACGTAGTCGACCGTCTCGCGTGGCAGCGGACGGCCGGCTGAGAGATGTTCCTTGTACCGACCAGGACCGGCATTGTAAGCGGCAAGAAAGCCGCTGCGCCCGAAGCTGTCGAGCATTTCGCGAAGATATGCTGCACCTGCAAGAATGTTGTCACGCGGTTTATAGGGATCGTCACCGAGACGGTATTTGATGCGCAGTTCTTCCCACGTCGCCGGCATTATCTGCATCAGCCCCATCGCGCCCTTGCTTGAAAGCGCACGAACATCGCCGAAGCTCTCGATCTGTATGACGCCGCGAAGCAAACGCTCTGGAATGGCGAACCGTTTAGCCGCTTCCCGGATATGCCCCGACCACGGGCCAGCCGACAGGATCGTGCTCTCGGAGTGCGCCGGCCGTTCACCATGAGAGGAAGCCGCTGCACCAGCGCCAAGCTGAGGAGTTCGCTGCCGAGTATCTGATCCGGAATGACGAATTCATCGCCGAGTGTCGCCAGCTCGCATCGCGGCTCTCTGGTTCCGGAGAACCTGTCGACCAGCCCGACTTCGCCACCCGTTGGGGCGCGCGATTTCAAAACTGCCGGTGCCGGACGTCCGGAAGCTGAGAACATCATCTGGACAGAACAGGCCTCGCCGCGCGTGCTCCGGGCCACGCGGGTATCTGCCCCTATCAGCCATTTCCATCAGACAGTTCGACCCTCCAGCCTTGGCGGAGCCAGCGTTTGGCCGCAGGACGAAGGCCTTCACATTATTTGGTCTACCTCAATTGGGAAAAGCCATCTCGTCGCTGATGACCGCGCCGGTGAATTCAACGCTATCCTTCTACCGCTCGACGCTGCATTCGAGACGCGGCTCGATGCAGCGCGCCGGTTCTGGCGCGCACTGAACGGCCGGGCAGCCAGTTCATCCTACGGCGCGCTACCGCAACAGACCAAGACCAGGCATATCCTCAATTTACGCGCACATGACGGTCACCGCACGGGTGCAACCTATCGTCAGCTCGCGGAGGTGCTGTTTTCGCAAGAGCCGATTGTGCCGCGAGATTGGCGTGATCATCATCTCCGCCACAAGGTCCGAGCTACCTTACGTCGTGCAGCTTTTTTAGTCGCCGGCGGCTATCGCGATCTTCTCTTCTACCCCCACAGCCGTAGCGAAAAGTCCGGCCGCCGAAGTCTTTCGTCGGGGTAGCAAAAACGCGCCCCCCAATCTTTGCCCTCCCTCGCCTTTCCTCATTTCGATCATGTTCCACTTCGCGCGTCCCGGCAGGCCAGGACGACAGCAGAACCGAATGGAGATCGAGCGATGTCGAAGGGTCCCGCGGACGCGCCCCAAAAATATTTGCGCACAAAGGAGGCAGCACCCATCGTCGGGCTCTGCACCCGCACACTCGAAAAGCACCGGACCTATGGCACTGGCCCAAAATACCGAAAGGTCGGCGGGCGCGTTCTCTACGACATCAACGACCTGCACGCCTGGATAGAGCTCGGCGCACGCACCTCCACCAGCGATGCGAACGCGACCTATGTTCCGCGGGCAAAACCGCATGCAGCCCGCGCGCCGGCTTATGTCGGCAGGCGCGACCGCAGCTCCTGATCTGTGGCGTAACGAAAATGCAGTATGGCGCGACCGTTCAGCAGCAGCTTGCGCTGCCGGCCGGCTAGGCCTTGCGCTTAACGGAAGCGAACACCGTGGCAAGCTGGCGGCGCATCGGTTCGGCGGTCTGCGAGATGCCGTCCACAGAGGCATGACAACGGTTGCCACCTGCGTCATGCTCGCTCTCGCGAGGCCCGACGCATCGGCGTCAACATTCAGGGGGATGAGGAAGTTGGATAGTTGGAGAGTCGGCAAACCATCATGCCGATTCAGCAAAGTGGAGCGACGCCGGCGGCGTCAGTGCGGAGCGCCGCCAGCGAGAAGAGATCGGTAGCCGCTGGTCGTCATCCATCGCGCGCGGGCAAGATGGGTCTCCCAGGACCGGAACGCCCGCTCCGGCTCCTGCTCGGGGTCTATATGCAAGACGATCCTGGCCACCTCTCGCCAATCGGCATCTTCCGCCGCCGCGTCAAGCAGGCGAATGTAGGTGAGCAGACGCTCCTCGTCATAGCCGGTCAGGACCGGGGCATCCGGCGCAATGTCGGCGACATCAGGATCGAGCAGCGGTTTAAGCATGATATTTGACCGTTCATATTTCGATCGCGATCTCGAAGGAGCCGTCCTTTAGATCGAGCACCAATCATAGCGAATAGGAACGATCATTCCTAGAACGATAGTTCCCTTTCTGGTCCCTAATCCGTCATGAATCTCAAGGAGATCATGGCGGCCAACATGCGTCGTCTGCGCCATGACCAGAACGTGACGCAGGAGGAACTGGCCGCCCGCTCTGGACTGAGCATGCGTTACGTCGGATCGATCGAGCGCGCTCGGGTCTCGGCCAGCATCAGTGTTCTTGGGAGAATCGCAACTGCGCTGAATGTGGACCCATGCGAGTTGATCAGAAAATCGGCACCGTGAGTTGACGTCGGAAACACCGCGAATTTTCGATGATCGGCGAGGCAACATGCAGGAATGAAGTCTCCAGTCGCGAACACGACCGGTAGTCGCCCCCAAGTTCGACGGAGCTCGTTGCGCAGCGACTGCGCTCAACTTGTCGCGTGAAAGGAGATCGGCCCCGCCCTGTTCGTCCGGGCGGAGCCTTGGTCGGGGCCTTACTCGGCGTTGCGGCGGCCGTTGGGCCGGGACCAGATGAGGCTGTAGCCTTCGCCTTCCTCATCGTTGAAGAGGTTGGCGTAGATCGGAGCGGTGAAGCTCGGATCGTCCAACTTCAGGCCGAGATAGTCGCGGCCCTCATTGGACCATGCGGCGCCGATCTCGACCTGCCCGACGAAGACACGGTGGCTGGGGGCGTTGTCGCCAGAGCGGTTGGTCTCGGGTACGATGCGGACGTTCTTGGTCTGGAGCGAGAGGGTGACGATTTCGCCGGTGAACTCGTTGTTGCCGGTCTTCTTGAAGGTTCCGATGATCGCCATAACAGTTCTCCTTGAACTCTGTTGCGAGCCCGCACTATGCGGCCTCGATGGCGATCGGCGGGCCGGAGGCAATCGACGCCGCATCGCTTGCGACCGCAGCGCCAGCGGAGGATGGCAGCCAAGCGACTTTGTTGTTTGGCGAGGAATGACGGCGCAGCCGGCAGGGGAAGAAAGTCGATCGGTGCCATTGCGGCTTAGTCGATCGAGGCGCAGCCGACTTCGGCCAGATCAGCCCATTGAAGAGGCCGTTTGGAGCGGTCGGCCAGACAGAGACATCCATTGAGAACCTGGCGATACCGTCGCACCGGCGAAATTCCGGTTATGACGACCACCGGCGTCGACGCTCCTTCTGTACAAGCTTCGATAAGTTGCAAGCTGTTGCCAGCACCGCGCTTAAGACACGCACGCGATGGGCTCAACTCAAGGCTGACGTGCCCCACCGGATACTCGCCAACTTTCGAACGAGACGGCACGTCGCAGTGGATCCGAACTATGCGTCGCGCTCAAGGCGTGTCAGCCTCACCAGTAACGATGCGATGGCTGGTCAGAAACAGCCTCCAGCCCGCCTCGGTCGTTCGGTGAGTTCGCCCGAGCCAGGCACTGTCCGGTTGAACCGGGGCCGCTATCGTCTTGTCCGCAGTTGCAATGGCGGCTGTGACCGAACCAAGCCACCGGCCCTCAAACAGGCGTCTCGTGTATGGCTTGCGTGGCGGGTAGCCTGCGAGCGCAGCTGATACGCCGAAGGCAAGCGCGACAGCGTTGCGCACCCTCCCTAGCACCGGGATGCGGACGTAAGTATTGCGAAAGCAGGAATGATGCCGGGGGCGGAAAATCTGACAAACCGGGGCCGAGCATTCCGGCGAAGTACAAAAAAACAGGCTCTCGCTGTCCGACGCGGCCCTATCGTGCAACGGAGACATTGAAGCGCTTACGCGCTGCCTTCGTTGGTGCGGAAGTCGAGGACCGGGATGCCGAGCTTCCTGGCCTTATCGGCAAGATTGTTCTGGATGCCGGTGCCGGGAAAGACGATGACGCCGATCGGAAGCACGTCCAGCATTGCGTCGTTGCGCTTGAACGGGGCGGCCTTGCCGTGTTTTGTCCAGTCGGGCGCGAAGCCGATCTGCGCCACCTTGCGATGGTCGGCCCAGCGGGATGCGATCTTCTCGGCGCCCTTCGGCGACTTGCCATGCATCAGCACCATGTCGGAGTGCTTGGCGTGGACCTGGTCGAGCTTGGCCCAGATCAGCTGGTGGTCGTTGAAGTCGAGGCCGCCGGTGAAGGCGATCTTCGGGCCAAGCGGCAACAGCACCTCGTGCGCGGCACGTTTCTTCGCAGCCAGAAAATCGCGACTGTCGATCATCGCCGAGGTCATCGCCTTGTGATTGACCATCGATCCGCTGCGCGGCCGCCAGCTCGATCCGGTGTGGCGCTCGTAATGCTCCGCGGCCTGATCGCGCATCAGTTCGAAGGCGTTCTGGCGTTCCACTAGCGTCTGTCCCTCGGCCGTCAAGCGTTCCAGCTCGACTGATTTCACCTCGCTGCCATCCTGCTCACGCTGGCTACGGCGCTGCGCCTGCTCGTTGTAATCGAGTTCGCGCTCGATCCGGTTGGTGGCACGGTGGAAGACGTTGACGGTCGACCACAGGAGATCGTCGAGATCGGGCTCAAGGCGAGTGTCTTCCAGTGTCGCGATGATGGCGTCGAAGATGTCGGCGATCGCGCCGGCGACGCGGTGGCCCTCCGGAAGCGGTCGAGGATCAGGCTCATCCGCGAAGGGGCGGTAGCCGTAGAGCTGAAGCTCGGTGAGGGCGTGGTCGATGGGTGATGAGGCGTGCTGTGTTTCGTAGTCGTCGTGCTCGCTCATTGGATGCTCCTGTTTTGGACCGCGACCCTCGCGGCCTTCATGGCGACGAAAGCCGGCGAACGGGACGGATCTGCACCCGCAGTGAAGCGGAGGGCCGGAGCGTCAGCGGAGGAGGACGAAGGCCGGCTATTTTGCCTCGCGATCGAAAGCGCTCGCTTGGGCGCGCGCCGGAAAATAGTCGGCCGAAGACGTTGCGGCTCCGGGCCGTTTGCAGGCCGATCGCCCTCTCGAAGGCCGGGGCGCGGTTGTCTCCGACCTTAGGGGCATCCGAACGATGCCGGCGACAGCGGCACGCTTGTCCGGTCCGGGCTATGCCGCAACTGTCATGAAACGGCCGATGTCCTGGGGGGCGAGCTGGACACGGGCGCGCGCCCGAAGATCATCCACGCCGAGCGTACAGAGATCTTCGTTGAAGTCCCCAAGTGCCGGCGAGAGCACGATCGCCTCGATCCCGGCAGCATTCGCTCTTTCGATCAAGGTGTCACGCGCGCCGTCACCGGCTGGATCGGCGTCGCGCACGATGTAGAGCCGTCTCAGCGTGAGGGGGAACAGGATGGCAGCAAGATGGGCGGCCGAGAGTGCTGCGGCCACGGCCATATCGGGCAGAATGCACCGAAGCGACAAGAGCGTCTCGATGCCTTCGCCGGCCGCCATGACTTCGCCGGGCAGACCAAAGCGAACCGCGTGCCCGAGAAGGTCGCCCATCGCGCGCCTCGGCGTATCGACCGGTGCCTTGCCCCTGCCGGAAGGATCAATCCAGGTGCGATGCGCGCCAGTCAAACGACCGTCGAGATCGGTGACGGAAGCGATCATCGCCGGCCAGGTCTCGGTCGGCGAGTGTTCGTCGGGCCGATAATAGCAGCGCGGGTGGAAACGCAGGCTTTCGGTCCCGTGCAAAGCAGTAATCCTGCGATTGCGCAGATACGTCTCTACGACCGTGCCCGCAATCGGCCGCGACATCGCAAACAACCGACGCGCTGCTTCCGATGATCCGGATGGCGTGGCTACCGATTTCAACCGGGGGGAAGTCTGCTTTGGTTCGAGATGCGGTAAGCCGAGGAACGCCATTGCCTCATTGGCAACGTCCCTGAAGTCGATCAAGCCGCAGCTTTCGCGGATCACGTCGAGAAGATCGCCATGCTCGCCTGTCGCCGCATCGGTCCACTTGCCGGCTGCTCCTTTTCCGCTCTGCGACCCGATGAGCCGCACGAACATCGAGCGGCCTGGCGTGTTTTGGACATCGCCGACAAGCCAGTAGCGGCCCTCGCGATGCCCGTTCGAAAGATAGTGGCGACAAACTGCCTCAGCCTGCCGGCCGAGGCGTTGCGCCAGTTCGGACGCATCGTGCCGGGCCATCAGGCATACTCCCGCATGTCGATGCGCTGCACGGGATAACGCTCCAGCAGCTTGGCCAGAATTGCGGATCCAGGTGCCTGTGGCTCAGCGAGATTGGCCGACCCGGCGCGACTCTCGGCGACAAGGCGGTCGATGCCTCCACTGCTGGTCTTGCGCACGATGAGGCGCGAGCGGGTTGCCACTTCAGCTACGAGGTCCGGTAGATCCCCGATCCAGATGCCGGCCTTGACGCGCCGGACCTTGGACTGGGAGAGCACCACCTTCTTGAAGGGGATGTCTCGCGAGGACGAAAGGGTGATCTTCTGAACGGCAGTAGCCATCGGGATGTACTCCGAGACGGGCAGCCGAGAGCCTCTCTCTCGACCTCCAAACCCGTCATGGAGATCCCGCCACTCCTCGTCCTCTTATGCTTGGCAGCCAACGGATGTTGTCGCGGAACAGCAGCTCGGTCATGGCGCTCCTGTTCACAAAAGACGGCTGCAACATGCAGACGTGCAGCGGCAGTAATGAAGGGCGACAGCACGGCGAAGAGCGGCGAGAGCGGCCGGTCGCCCCAATGGAAGCATAGCTCCGCTCTGCAACACGACTTCGGCGCAGCGGCGTCCGGCACCGAGACCACGCAGCAGAGTTCGATGGCCAACCGAGCGCAGTTGCGACGAGATACCGATCTGGAAGCGGGCGGTCATCACGCTGCCTGCCGCTGATCGTCGTCAGCAGTGACGTTGCCAGGCAAGAAGCGAAGGAGATACTCCGCAGCCCTGCTCGCCTGAGAGGCGGCGTTGCGGCGTGCACGATCGCACGGTTGTCTGCGCGAAGCACTCCCAGCCAGGAGCCGATATAGTCGGCATGACGTACGGTCGGTTTGATGCCCAGCGAGGCGCAGCAGAAAGCGGCGCTCATCTCTGCCCATTATCTGAACAGTCAAGCTGTCTATTGATTTGCCACAGCCACGAACTCGCTGATTCCACGCGTTAGTTCGGTCGTGCGTTGGCGTGAGACAGTTTCGACACTCATGGCTATAGTCGTGTGGCTATATCGAGATTGGAAGCCAAGATGCAGATGGACGAAGCCGCCGCCAACCCGGCAGATAACGACGGCAGGGAATCTGCCCCCGCGCAGCGGAGCATCCCCGGTGCCTTTGGTGGAGGCGCCGGCATCGGGGCGCTCGGCGGCCTGATCGGGCTCGGCGGGGCGGAGTTCCGGCTTCCTTTGTTGATCGGCGCGTTCCGGTTCGTTGCACTGGAAGCGGTGATCCTCAACAAGGCGATGAGTCTGGTGGTGGTGGCCTCGGCGCTGCCGTTCCGGGCCGCGGCCGTGCCTTGGGAGGCCGTCGTGGCGCATTGGACGGTCATCGTCAACCTGCTCGCAGGAAGCCTGGCCGGAGCCTGGTTCGGGGCCGGGTGGGCGACGCGGCTGAGATCCGGAACACTCTACCGGATCATCGCGGTTCTGCTGCTGCTGATCGCGGTGGTGCTCCTGGTCGGGCATGATGCGCATGATGGTGGCCACCCGCTGCTTGAAGGGCCGGCCCAGCTCATCGCCGGTGTCGCTGCCGGCGCCGTGATCGGGGTGGTCGCGTCGCTCCTCGGAGTAGCCGGCGGCGAACTGCTGATCCCGACGCTCGTCCTCCTGTTGGGCTGCGATATCAAGCTGGCCGGGAGTCTCTCGCTTGCGGTCAGCCTGCCGACGATGCTGATGGGCTTCACACGCTACAGCCGTGACCGGAGCTTTGCCGTGCTCGGACGCAACAAGCTGTTCGTCTTCGTCATGGCGGCGGGATCGATCGTCGGCAGCTTCATCGGCGCGCGACTGCTAGGCATTTTGCCGAGCCCGCTTCTGCTGCCGTTGCTGGCGCTAATCTTGGTCGTCAGCGCGGTGAAGGTGTGGCGGCATCGTTGAGGCATAGGCAGTCAGCTTAAGCCGGCTGCTGGGCGTGCATCCAGTCGGCGATCTCTTGCGCCTTGCTGGCGGCAGTGAAGATGGCGCGCTTGTCGGAGCGGAGCACCTCAAGCCAGGAGGCGATATAGCGGGCGTGATCGGGCCGCGGCTCGACGCTGAGGTCGAGATCGGCGCAGATCATGGCGCTGAGAAGCTCGACCGTGCATTCCTCCATGGCATAGGCGGCCGAGCCGAACCGCCCGGTGAGATCGCGGTCGAGGCGGTGCCTGGCGCCAGAAGCGTGCCCGCATTCGTGGAGCAGCACGGCGTAATAGGCAACGGCGTCCCGGAAACAGGCGAACTCGGGCATCTGCACGTGATCCCTGGAGGGGATGTAACAGGCCCGCGAGCCGCCGTGGCGGATGTCGATGCTCAGCGCCGCGCAGAAGCGCTCGGCGCGCTCGATCCGCTCGGCCTCGGGCAGCACCGGCACTGTGGGTGGCGTATAGCCGTCGACCTGCGTGCAGTTGAAGACTGTGTAGCCGCGAGCGAACATGCACCGGGCGGGATCGTCGCGCTCCTCGTCGCCGTGCTGGGCGTCCGCCGCGCCGTGGCGATCGGCGATCTTCCAGAACACGACAAGGTGGCCGCGCTCGCCCTTGCGAACCTGAGCGCCAATCTCCTGCCATTGGCGATAGGTGCCCCAGATGCCGGCGCGGTAGCCAGCCGCATGTGCCGCAGCCCAAAGGGTGATGACGTTGACCCCGCGATACGTCTTGCGTGAGGCGACGTTGACGGGGGTGGTGATGGCTGATCCGTCATGGTGCCAGGGTATCCGGTAGTCGCCGGCGCCGGCCTCGATGGCGGCAATGATCTGGTTGGTGACGCGCTCATAGATATCGTCAGTGGTCCAGGCCTGGTTGTTGCGATCTGTGGTCATCGGTGCCTCCTGTGCTCGCCCTCTCCGTCGAGGGCGAGGCGACAGGGGCGGACGCGGGAAGCCGGGCCGTCACACCCTGTTCTCGGTGCTGGTGCGGAACAGGGTTGATGGGCCGGCAGCGTTCGCCACAACCGAGCCCCTGCCTCGACTGGCGAGCGCAGGAGGCGCCGACCATGACGATCGGCGAGTTCGGATCGGACCGATTATGATGATGCGCGGCTCTCAGCCGGCGCCGTCATGAGGCGGGCGCCGCAGCGGGACGCCTCTGGCTTCCATAGATCGGGCCAGTTCCTCCCGCAGACCGTCGATCACGCCATCGCGCTCGGCGACCTGCAACGTCAGCACCTGGATATGCTAGCGCAAGCGTGGGGACGCGCGCCCGCAGTTCGGCCATCTCGGCGCCGCGCACGGCGCGGAGCTCGGCTTCGAGAGCGCGGACGCGCTCCTTGAGGGCCTTGGGAGAGGATCGTCGGTGACGCGCTTCGGCCGCCCGGAACTCGGCGAGAAGTGCGACGCACGGTTCGCCGTCGCCCGGCTGACGCCGGCCTCGCGCGCCAGATTGGCGATGGTCAGCGCGCCGTCGGTGCGCTCGGGGCGGCCCTCGAATAGTCGCGCCAGGGCCGCCCTCAGCGCGGCTTCGCTCTTCGGCCCGGGGCGCGATCATGCTTCACCATCCATAGAGGTGCAATCAGCCGGCGCTTGGGCTCGTTGTCCCGCAGGATCGCTGTGCGCTGGAGCGGTGAGACAGCGCTTCGCCCTCCACGATCGAGGCCTGCCAAGGTTCGCGGTGGCGGGCGGTCAAGCAGGCGTTCACGGTCCGAGCTGCATCGCGACAAGGCCGGCATCGATCGCTCAGAGTCCGGCGAGCCGCTGAGGCAGAGCGCGGTTGCGGCTTCGAACAGGCAGTCGTTGAGGAATCCGACGTGCAAGGTCCGGCCGAGATGGGCCAACATGGTGCGCAGCCGCTTGCGGTTCATGATCCGGCCAGGAAGATCGCCAAGCTCGTCCTGCGCGCGGGCGAACTCGCGCCGCAGCCGCGCAGCACCCGGTCCAGCCGGACCGTCACGGCGCAGATAGGCCTCGTAGTAGGTGACAATGTCGTCGAGCTGGCCGAGCGCGCGCTCGCGCTCGACAGCACGGCGGAAGTCGGCCTGCGCCGATTAGGCATAGCCCTCGAACATGGCGACGGAGGAGTGCTTGTACCGGATCTTGCCGGCGACGGTGCCGAACGGCCGGTTGGCGATGTACCAGGCGATCGTGCGGCGGAGCTGCCGTGTCGTGAACTTCCAGGGTTCGTCGTCGATGCGCGCGATCGCCGGTCCGCCTTGCGAGCGCGCGTCGAGGCCGTCGCGGAAGAGGTTGAGCGTTGGCGTCGCACCCAAGTCGAGATGATCGTTGCTCCAAGGCCAGTCCTTGAGCGCCACCCAAAGGGATGACAGCCCCTTCTCCTTGCGATTGCGCGCCGAGCACCTCCATCACAGCGACGGCGCGGGCGACCGGCTCGATCGTGATCCAGTCGGCCTGGATGCCCCGTGCCCCACGGCGCTTGTAGACGGTGCTGCGCAGCCGGTACCGCTCGACCAGGCCGTCGGCGCTGCGCACCGGCGACACACAGCCCGACTGCATCGCCTGCACCTCGCTATCGCGCATGCCAGTGAGGTAAGCGCAGACGAGATAGCAGGCACCCTGCAGCATTAGCCGAAAGCCGGGCGCGCGGGCGTTGCGGCGCAAGAGCGGCCCGGCCGGCAGTATGGAAGACGTAGGCCGAACCGATGGCCGATGCCCGTCAGGAGTGGCCGGATTGGAAGCGGAGGCCAGCCAAAGACTTGTTGGTGCGATCATTCCGATTAACAGGTCGAAGGCGCATTTTCGGCGCAGCACCTCCGGTCGGCGGTTTTCGCAGCCGATTTTTTGGAGAAGAGTTCTCCGGTAGCAGTGCATCCAGAACGGCGAGACAGAAAAGCACGCTCAACGAGACCCGCGAACGGATCGGATCTGAGAACTGCTGAGGACTCCTTATTGAAAGTCCCCGACCAATTCGACGAGACCACGCCTCTGCGCGTCGAGATCGCTGCGCGAATTGCCTTTCCCGACGGCTCGATGAGCGCAGCGGGCTTGCGCAAGGAACGTGACGCCGGTCGACTTGAAACGGAGCTAATCGCCGGAAAGGAATACGTCACCTTGATGGCAATCGCTAGAATGAGGGAACTATGCCGCGGACGTCGAAAGGGCCACGCCTTGTATGGCGTGACGAAAGCTGGAAAACCGATGGAATGCTCCGAAACAAAGCTGGATGGTTTATCCGCGATGGAACAACCTTCATCAGCGCTGGCGGCAGCGAAAAAGGCCGTCCAGGAACTGAAGCGGAAAAGGCGCTCGCCGCCTACATTGCAAGCAAATACCACCAAGCGCGCGGAGCCGAAGATGTCTTGATTGCCGATGTGGTCAACCTCTACCTTAAAGAGGTTGCACCGAAGCACGCCACACCAGAAGAGACGGCGGCTCGGCTGGACAAGATCCTCGATTTCTTCGGGGAAAAGACACTCGCCGCCATCAACGGCAAACTCTGCCGCGAGTACGTCTCGTCGCGCCCCACCGAAGCCGCGGCGCGCCGCCAACTCGAGGATCTTCGTGCGGCCATCAACTATTACCGCAAGGAGGGTTATACAACCGCCGCACCGACGATCACCCTGCCTGACAAGGCCGCTGCACGCGAGCGCTGGTTGACCCGCAGTGAGGCGGCCGCCCTCATCTGGGCCGCTTGGCGTATGAAGCAGACTTGGAAGGGCCAAGAGAGTGGTCGGCGCACCGGGCGACATCTCGCGCGCTTCATCCTCGTCGCGCTTTATACAGGAACGCGCTCGGCCGCAATCTGCGGTGCCGCCATGCGTCCAACCAAAGGGCGCGGTTATGTGGACCTCGACCGCGGTATCTTCTATCGCGGTGCCGCTGGCGCAAGGAAAACCAAGAAGCGCCAACCCCCCGTGCCCCTGCCGGAGCGGCTGCTGGCGCACCTCCGGCGCTGGGCGCGCACTGATCTCCACATCGAGACCAAATCACGCGGCAAAAGTGCGAACATCGGTCGCAAGATATCGCAGGATTTTGTCGTGGAGTGGAATGGAAAGCCGGTGCAATCGATAGACAAGAGCTTCAAGACGGCGCGCGAAATCGCCGGCCTGGGGCCCGGCGTCACTCCGCACGTGTTCCGCCACACCGCCGCGACTTGGATGATGCAGGCCGGCACCGATATGTGGCAGGCGGCGGGCTTTCTTGGCATCACAGTGGATGTCCTGATCGAAACTTATGGTCATCATCATCCTAATTTCTTGGCAGACGCCGCCGAGAAGATCACGAAGAAGCCCGTTTTCGCCAAGTCGCCGAAAACCGTCCTCAGGATAACTCAAACTACAAAACACGAACGCGGTGTGCTCATCCCACAGGTTTCCCACAGAGAGGGCGAAAGGAAACGCGACCAGTCGTGAGCGAGCGTGACGAAGGAGCCCAGGAACTTGCGGTCTGCCGGCAAATCCACATCGTTCGGGACGATGGGCCTGCAGGTTCAAATCCTGCCACGCGCACCACCGCCCAAAGGATCCACTCCGGCTCCCCGGGATCGGCGAAGCCGCGAATTACGAATTCTCCATAGCCCTTCGCCAAGAAGCGCCGCAAGAACCCAAGATGCGAAAACGCGACCGAGACCGCGCGGAAGCACCTCGCCTCGCTGGCGGTCCCCTACGTCGCTTCGAGACCAAGCTGTCGCTGTCGCTCGCAAGGGTGGTGAAGTGCGGACCCGTGATCTGACGAATGCAGGAATCCCCCTGGTGTTACCTATCCCGGATGCGCGAGGAGGGTCTGCTTGTGAAGGTCGGTTACGGGCGGTATCGCGCCGCGGAGTCCACCGCCCCGTGATCTTGAGCCGCATCCAGGACTTATCGATCGCGAATGCCTCGGGCCATCTCCTGGATGCAGGAAGCATACTGCCGTGGGCAAATATCGAGCTCAACGAGCTTGCAGCGCTTGTCAATGACTTTGCGGCCTACGTCGAGGAACTGGCCGGCAAGGGCGATTTTGCACTCGAGCTTGTTCCGACAACCGCGGCTTATGGCAAGTTCCCCACCCAATCAGGGCGTTCCGCGACGGGGGTTGAAGCGAGGGCCAAAGCTGTCGTCAGGCCCAAAGCTGTCGTCAGGCATTGTCGGGTGCTAAGCCGATGGGGAAGCAGTGAGCATTACCGTTCGATACCGATCCAGAATCAACGGCCTGCTTTGCAATGTTGACACCTTCCCCGACGACTCAATGATGCCGACCGGGCGAATAGCTGGTGGGATCGAAAGCTTGATATCCTCGGCAGTGAGATTTGCGATCAGGAGGCGGGTGCTCTCGCCGATGCGATATGCAACAACCGCGATGCCGGAGCGATCGACCGCAACTTCGTAGCGTTCGGCGCCCGACGCTGTAGCCAGTTCGGCGTGGACTGCCTGGACCGGGAGGCGCCCCCCGGCGCCGTTGAGCAAGCCGAACGACCCCGTTGGGGACGCGACGATAAGACGATGGACGCCCGCTGCTGCAGCCTGCGCAGCGACACCGACCGCGAAAGCCGCCCCGAATAACGCATTATGCCGGGGGTCCTCGTCAGCAGCAGGGATTCGCACACGGGCAGGATTTGCTACCACACTCTGTCCGTAGGGATTGTGCCGCATGCCGATCGTGCACGGTCCAAGCCAGATCGGTTTTTGTGAAGTTAGTCGTCGCGCCGTTGCGATGACGGATGGATAGACGCCCAACGTTTCCATCACCGATAGATCGTCGGCCGCATGAACGATGGCTGCATTGCCGAAGAAGACGAAATCGGCATTGCCGGTCGGTGGGTTGTGATTGAATTCCGTGAAGAAGGATGGCGTCCCGGCGCCAATAGCAGCGGTGATACCGGTTGTTTTGAGCGCGTTCACCAGATCGCTGACGGGCCGTTCGCCTATAGGCACCAGGTTCGACACCCGCGTCCTGAATTCGCGCCGGGGCGAAACCAGGATTGCGCTCGGATCGACACCCGACGATCTGATTGCATCGACGACAGTCCTTGCCTCGGCTGTCGGATCAACTGCATCAAAGATCACCTCGATCGCCAGCCGGGCACCGATCGAGGCTGCGAAGGTCGCCGCTTTGCCCAGCGTGCGCTCGTCATGCCCGCGCCAACCATCGAAGCGGACAATGATCTCCGGCACAGGGCCAAGCAACGAGGCACCGGCCACAGCCGCGGGCAGGTCGTCAGGATCGAGGAACAATGCCATGGACGGCATCCGTCCAGCAGGTGCACCTAGCGTCAGCGTCGCCTTATCGACGGCTCGGGGTCGCGTCGCCGATGTCTTGGCCTCGATGGAGACCGTAACACGCTGGATATCCTTCGACCCCTTGCCGATGACATAAGGGCGGGGTTTCGACAGCGGACGGACATAGGTCTTGAACGAGGCGTCGGTCCAGTTGCGCTGATCCTCCATCTCGAAGGCATCGCCTTCCATGGCGACCGTGCAGGTGAGGCCGGGCGTGGGTTCGTGCGTCAGTGCGCTGATGTCGAAGGCCGGCTGATCCGGGCTGATCATCTCCGGAAATATCGTCTCCTCGATTAGGCCGTCGCTATGTCTGATCGTCAGCCTTCCGCCCGCGGCCTCCGACGGATGCAGAACGACGAAACCGGTGCGATTGGTCGGAAAATCGGTGAGGGCGACGCCCTCCGCCTCCATCACCAGCCCACCCGAAGCTTTGCCCGCAATTTTCATTCGGTAGGAAAAGCTGCCCTGCGGACCGGTGCACAGCCCGTCATAGCTGACCTCGAACGCAGCCTCGCCTTCCGATACCCGGATGTTCGAAAGCTCGGCCTTGTATGTCCCCCAAGACGCATCCCGTGCCAGATAGTTGATGGCGCGGACGACCTCGATGCTGGCGAAGCAGACCGTGCGAAGGTTGCCGTGTTCGAGGATGGCGGTCAGCGGTCCTGCAGCGAGAACCCGGCGCTCGGCAACCGGCTCGTCCGTGCCGAACAGATCGAAGTTGCTGACACCGGCGCTCATGTCCGTTCCGGAGTCTTGGCGTTTTCCTGGACCGCGTAGGCAATGACCGTCTTGCTGATCACGAGGTCACGCGAGCGTTGGTCGAATTGACGGAAATGCTCCGAGGCGAGATGCAGATCGAAAGCGGCGCGATCCTTGTAAATCTCATATAGGAAGACACATGTGGTCTCTGCCGCGTGCTCGCGTGTCAGCACGTCGAAGCGGAAGCAATCCGGCTCGAGTTCGACGGAAAGCGCCGCATTTTCACTGACCAGCCGATGGAATTCGGGAAAGGCACCCTCTACGAGTTCGAATGCCACGGTGATCGCGAAAGCGGCGGCGCTGACCCTTTCCTTCGCTCGTCTTGGCGCTTTTCCCCCACCCGTCGTCATTGCGCCCTCCGACCCTTTGAGGCGACGCTGAGACTTTCCTTCCACTGTGCCGGTACGATTGCCCGGTGTTCCGCCGCCGCGCGGTATGCGGCGTCAACGAGGGCGTAAGTCCTGAGGTTGTCCTGACCCGATGTTTCGGCAGGCACGCCGCGCTGCAGACAGTCGAGAAAATGCCGGCAGGCAACAAACGCGCCTTCCTGGGCGACATGCCAGGGAGCGCTGGTCCATGACCGCAGCGGCGAGCCGATGTCCTCTTCGGTCGTCGATCCGTTTCTGGTCACCCGCATAAGCGAGCCCGGGCGAACGATGATCGAGCCTTTGTCGCCCTCGATCTCTACCAGCGTTTCCGGGAACGGGTCGGGGTCGCGTCGCGCCTCGTATGTGCATTCGACGACGCTGACGGTGCCGCTGCGATGACGCAGAAGCATCGTGGCCGTGTCTTCGGCTCGCACCTTCGGGTTGCGGCGCTGGGTTTCACAGGAGATACGCTCGACCTCGCCCAGAAAGAAACGTGCGAGGTCGAGCACGTGGACGCCGACGTCGGCGATTGCCAGGCGTTCCTCGTCATAGAAGTAGGGCTGCCTGCGATAGACGTCGAAACCGGTTCGAAATGTCACACGCGCCCAGCTCGGGGTGCCGATAGCACCGCTGTCGATGACGCGGCGGACATGCCGCATCGGCGTCTGGAAGCGAAAGTTCTCGTGAACCGCGAGCCAAACGCCCGCCTTGTCGGCTGCCTCCACGATGGCAACGCAGTCTTCCCAGGCCGGAGCGAACGGCTTCTGCACGATGGTGGCGCTGCCGCGCGAAATCGCCAGTTCGCAGAGCGCGCGGTGCGTGTCGTAGCGAGTGACGATATCGACGGCGTCAAGGCGCTCGCTTACGAGCATCGTCGCGGCGTCCGTATGGAACGGAACGCCGAAAGCACGGCCGGCCGCTTCGGCCTTGCCGGCATCGACGTCGCAGACAGCGGCAAGCACCGCGCCTTCTCTCGCAAGATCCTTCCACGCATGCAGATGGTTCTGCGCGTAGAAGCCGCAGCCGATGACGCCGATGCGGATCGCCCCCTTCGCCATTTTTATCCCGCAACGATCGGTGTTCTGAGGATGCCGATACCCTCGGCTTCGATCTCGACGACGTCGCCGGCCTTCATGAAGATCGGCGGCTTCTGGAAGATGCCGACGCCTGCCGGCGTTCCCGTCGAGACGATGTCGCCGGGTTCGAGCGGAATATATTGCGACAGGAAGGAAACCAGCAGCGGCAACGAGAACAGCCAGTCCGACGTGCTGCCGTCCTGCAGCGTCTTGCCGTTCAGCCGCGTCTTCAGCGCAACATTGTCGGGATGCGGCATCGCGTCTGATGTCACGATGCACGGACCGATCGGCGAGAAGCCGGCAAAGTTCTTGCCGATGGTGATCTGGTTGTCTTTGAACTGAACGTCGCGTGCCGAAATGTCGTTGAGCAGCGTGTAGCCGAAGATCGCCGGCATCACGTCGGCTTCCTTCGCCTTGTGCAGCTTCCTGCCGATGACGGCCGAGAACTCCACCTCGTAATCCATCTGCTCGGTCCTGACCGGCTTTTCGACCGGAACGTCGGGTCCGACAACCGAGGTCGGCAGCTTGGTGAAGAAGAACGGCTCGGTCGGCATTTTCGCGTTGGGGTTTTCCTCGGCGTGGCCCTTGTAGTTGATGCCGGAGCACAGCACCTTGCCTGGTCGGATAGGGGCTTCGAGCGTGACATCGGTCAACGCATAGCGCGGCGCCTTGGCGACGCCACCACGGATTTGATCCAGCATCTTTTTGCCGCCTAGCACGATCTCCATCACGCTGCCGACGATGCCAGCCTCTGTCAGGCACGCGACGTGATCGCCGTCGAGCACGCCGGCATGATGGGCATGGCCTCCTTTGCGATGGGAGAAAGTAACGAGCTTCATCTAGTCCTCCGGAAGGAATACGGCCTTGTGCAGGGCCATTGGATTTTCTGCGAGTTTCTGGAAGACATCCGGTGCTTCGCCGAGTGCGAAAGAACTTGCGATCTTCGGGTAATGGATCTTGCCGGAGGCGAGCAGGGCTAGTGCCTCGGGAAAGCAGTCGACCGAGGCACGCGAGCCGAGGATCGTCACTTCCTTGCGGGTGAAGTCGAGGCCGGGGAAGGTGATACCCTGGCCCTTCTTGACTAGGCCGAGAATGACGATGCGTCCGCCGGCGGCTACGAGATCGATGGTCTCTTCCATCGCTGGTGCGGCTCCCGTCGCTTCCATCACCACCGGCATGCCTTCGCCGTTGGTGATTTCGTGCACGCGTTCCAGAAGGCCGGCTCCGCCGGCGACCGGTATGGCGCCGAGGTCGGCCGCGGTCGATAGGCGCTCGGCCGAGAGATCTGTGGCGTAGACCTTTGCACCGGCGGCGCGGGCCACTTCGACGATCGCCAGCCCGATCGGTCCGGCGCCAAGCACGAGCACCGTATCTTGCGAGGTTACCATGCCGCGGCGGCAGCCCTGCACGCCGATGGCCACCGGCTCGGCGAACGCCGCCTCGAAGTCGGTGAGCGTCTCCGGCACGACATTGAGATTCTGAACTGGCGCCGTCACGAAATCGGCGAAGCCGCCTTCGCGATGGACGCCGACAATGGTGAGATTGGCACAGCAGTTTCGCTTGCCGATCCGGCAGGGATAGCAGTGTCCGCAACCGATGAACGGGTCGACGACGACGCGTGTGCCGATTGCAGGACCGGTGGTGCCGACGCCATAGGCTTCGACGACGCCGGCAATCTCGTGGCAGCCGATCCTTGGATAGGTCACGTAGGGATTCTTGCCGGTGTAGATGTAGAGATCGCCGGCGCAAAGCCCGGCAGCCCTGACGCGAACCTGCACCTCTCCCGCTTGCGGCTCCGGCTTCGGCACCTCGGCCATGCGGATCGAAAAGGGGCCGTCAAAGATCGCTGCAAGCATCGCGTCAGGCCGCCTTGGCCGGCCGCACGACCTTGCCGTTGCGGTCGAATTCGATCCAATCGCCGGCACGCAGCAGATAGGGATCGGCAATCGCTTCACCGCGAGCCTTGGCCGCGCGATGGTGCTTCATGTATTCGGCAACGTCCTTGTCGTCATCGAGCTTGATGTAGTGGCAAGGGAGCACCGTCTCGAGGCCCAGCCATTGCGTGGCAAGCACTCCTTCATACGGGCTCATCTCGCCGGTCAGCATTTCGCCCGGCATCGGATTGAGATGCAGGATCTCCTGCGGGTTGGCGATGCCTATGCAGCCGACATTCGGCTTGTAGAGCTCGGCCTGCAGCTTGATGTCCGAGAAGATGGCCGTATCGCCGTAGTGGTAGAAGCGCAGATTGTCGTCGGCGTAGACGATGAAGGCCATCGGCACGCCGGAAATGAAGGAATTGTCCTTCAGCCTGATTTGTGACCAGTGATGGCATTCGAGCGGCTGGATCTCGATGCCTGCGACCTTGACCCGGATGCCCCAGGTGGTGGCCCGGATCTGGTTGGCCGGAATGCCGCGGTCCATCAGCCAGGCCTTGACCTCGCCGCCGCAGACGATTGGACAGCCATATTTGGCGGCGATCTTGTCGGTGTCGCCGAGGTGGTCGAAGGCCGCATGGCTGACGATGACCAGATCGACATGATCGAACTCGGTCGACTTTGTCGCCGCGCCCGGATTCTGATCCAGGAACGGATCGCACAGGATGCGCAATCCGTCGCGTGTCAGGATTTCGTAAGCGGCGACACCATGGAAGCGCATGCGGGTGGTTGGATGGGTCATGGTCAATCCGCCTTCTTCTTTTCGATGAGCAGGGGCAGCCTTGCAAAACCGCGCCGATCGCCCCTGGTCTTCCAGCGCGGCGCGACCGCCGGGTCGAGCGCAAGGCCAATTCCGGCCTCGATCAACGCCTCAAGTGTTACTGCGAATTCCATGCGGGCGACGCCGGCGCCAGCGCATAGATGCGGCCCTGCGCCAAAGGTGAGATGCCTGTTCGGCTTTCGATCCAGGCGCAGTTCGTCCGGCGCCTCGAACGCCGCCGGATCGCGGTTGGCGGAGCCGAAGCCCAAGGCGACGATGTCGCCGGCCTTTATTCGGCGCTCGTGCACGGACAGGTCGCGCGCGGCGTTGCGGCCGAAAATCTGGATCGGCGCGAAAAAGCGCAGGAATTCCTCGACCGCCGTCGGGATCAGGCTTGGCTCTGCCACCAGCCGCGCCAAGCTGCCCGGATTTTCGGCGAGCCAATGCAGCATGACCGAGAGGCCGTCGGCGGTGGTCTCGAAACCGGCGCCGAAAACCACGGTCATGAAGGATCGTATCTGGCCGTCGTCGAGACTTTCGCCATCGATCTCGGCGGCCATCAGCATGCTGATGAAGTCGCCGGTCGGTGCTGTCCGGCGCGCCGCTATCAGCCCGTCGATATAGGCAACGAGTTCGCGGCTCGCAGCCGCGCCGGCAATGGGATCGCTGACGTCGAACATTTTGGTGATCCAGCCGAGCCAGCGTTCGGAATCAGCCAGCGGGACGTCGGTGAAGGCGGCAAGCGAGGCGATCGCGACCGGCACACAGAATTCGGCCACGGCATCGGCGCTGCCCTTGTCTGCCATGCGTCCAAGGATCGAGGCAGCGAGGTTTCCGATGCGCGGCGTGATCTCTGCGACCCGTTCCGGCGTGAACACCGAATTGACCAGGGCCCGGTAGCGGGAATGGCGTGGCGGATCGATCTCGATCGGCAGCATCGGCTCGGTACGCGGCGTGATGACCGGGATCGCGGTAACGCCCGCGACGCTCGATGTATAGTCGCGCCAGTTGATGGCGCCGGCGCGCACGTTGTCATAGCGGGTCATCAGCCAGAAGCCGCCATGCTTGTTGGAGCGGGCGATCGGACACTCACGACGCAACCGATCATATGCGGCGAACGGATCGCGCACGAACGCCGGATCGTGGATGTCCACGTCCTCTGGAATCTGCGGCTCGTTCTGGGTTGCGGTATCCGACATGGCTTTCTGTCACGATGAGATTCAGGAGGTCGTCCGGCGGCGGGAGCTGATATGCCGCCGGACGCCGTGCGAGCCTTGAACCAAGGCTCTTCGATATCCGAGTCCAGCCTACTTCACCTTCAGCGCGGTCAGCACCTTGTCGACGTTGTCCTTGGTCACCAGCAGCACGCCAGTATCCAGCGTGTCTGGAATCGGACGGCCACCTTCGGCTGACGAAAGACCGGCCGACTTCAAGGTGTTGTGGTTGTAGTCATGCAGGAGCTTCACAGCGTAGTAGATGAACAGCTCCCGGTTCTGCACGACGATGCCGTCGACCCAGCCTTCCTTCGCCGACTTGAAGAAGTCTGGCGTCTGCTCCATGGCGGTCACCTTGATGTCGCCCGGATTTTTGCCAGCTTCACGCAGTGCCGTTACGATGCCGGCACCTGATTCGGAATCGAAACCGGCCAGCCCGGCAATGTCTGGATGGGCGGCAAGGATCGCCGCCGTCACCTGCGCCGCCTTCTGCGCATCGCCACCGTCGTCCTCATTGGCGACGATGGTGTATTTGCCGCCGCCATTGGCTTCGACATAGGCTTTGAAGCCGGCCACCGCTTCACGCATGTTGCCGGCGTTGATGATCGACATCGAGGCAACCTTGCCGCCGTTCGGCAGCATTTCCATGAGTTTCTTGGCCTGCGCCACGCCGACCTGTGTCCAGTTCGTGCCGATATAGGCGAGGCGGCCGGAGTTAGGCAGATCGCCGTCGTCGACAACGGTCGGCACGCCTTGCTCCATGCACTTCTTGACGGATTCGGTCAGTGACGGATCCCAGCCGCCGACGACGGAGACACCGTTCGGCTTCTGCGCGCAGACCTGATCGACAGCGGAGATGAAGCCCGGCACGTCGAAATCGGTCGGCCCGGCGACGATCACCTTCACGCCGAGTTCTTCGGCGATCCGCTTCATGCCGACATAGTCATATTGCACGAAGAGCGGCAGGTTGGCCTTGTTGGAAATCCAGTAATACGTCTCCTTGGCGTCGGCCGGCCCGAAGGATGACTCCTGCGCGCTTGCCGGACAAATATAGAGCAATGCCGTGGCCGCGAGCGCTGCGCCGGAAAGTATCGTTCTCACTATCGATTTCATGCCCGTTTCCTCCTGATGTTTTTTGTATTCTCAGTTCCTGCATGTCATCCGGTTGTCCGAATCCTCCTCCCGTCCTCGCCTGAGATCAGGCGCGGCCGCTGGTCTTGAAACGATCGAGCGAGACGGCAAACAGCAGGACCAGACCCACCACCAGCCCTTGCCAGAACACACCGATCGCATTGATGATCATGGCGTTCTCGATCAGCGCGATGAAAAGCACGCCGAGAATGCCGCCGAGGATCGTGCCTTCGCCGCCTTTCAGGCTCGCTCCTCCGAGCACAGTGGCGGTGATGACCTTGAGCTCGATGCCGACGCCGGCGTTGACGACGGCGCTGTTAAGACGCGCCGCGCCGAGGACGCCGGCAAGGCCGGCCAGCGCGCCCATGATGATGAAGCCGATCAGTATGAGCCGGTCGACGCGAATGCCCGAAAGCTGGGCGGCTCGAGGATTGCCGCCGATGAAATAGAACTGTCGGAAGAAACGCGTCCGGGCCACCAGCCAGCCACCAATGAGCACCAGCACCAGCATCGCCCAGAAAGGCGACTGGATCCTGAGCAGCGGATCGGCGGCGCGGCCGTATTGGGCGAACGCATCAGTGATTGGCGTGACGCCAGTGCCGGCGGTGACATAGGTCAGGCTGCGGTAGATGGTGAGCGTGCCGAGGGTCGCGATGAGCGCATTGATGCCGATGCGGGTGACGATCAGGCCATTGATCAGGCCGCATAGTGCGCCAACCAGAATGCCGACGAGAACCGCAACCTCCGCCGGCCAGCCCCACCACCCGGCGACGACGGCGGCCCAGACACCGGAGAAGGCGAGTGTCGAGCCGACGGACAGATCGAAGGTGCCGCCGATCATCAACAGCATCATGCCGCAGACGAGAATGCCGACGGGGGCGAGGTTGAGCAGCACTGCGCGCATGTTGGAGGCGGTGGGGAAATTGTTCGGGTAGACGATGCTCATCGCCAGCGCGAGCGCGATGACGAGCACGAAAAGTGTCAACTCCCGAGAATCGGCCAGGCGCCGCACGACGCGCACAAAAAGGATTTCGCGCCGCTGCTCGGCATTCTCGGCCATTGGTTGTGTGACCTGCATCGCCATCACGCCTCTGCCATTCCTGGTTGTTTGCGGACCTCGGCCACCGAAGCGGTGTATTTGGTGGCCAGGCGCAGCACCTGTTCCTCACTTGCCCCGTCGCCCGGCAGTTCGCCGACGGTCCTGCCTTCCGCCATCACGGCGATGCGGTCGGCAAGCGCCAGCACCTCGGGCAGGTCCGAGGACACGACGAGCAGGGCGACGCCCTTGTCGGCGAGCGCCCGCAGCAAACGGTAGATTTCGGAGCGGGCTCCGACATCGACGCCGCGTGTCGGCTCGTCGACGATCAGCAGGCGCGGCTCCATCGCCAGCCATTTGGCCAGCAGCACTTTCTGCTGGTTGCCGCCCGAGAGATTGCCGACGATCTGGTGGACGCTCGGTGTCGCGATGCGCAGCTCGTCGACGAAATTCTTGGCCAACGCCTCGGCCTTGCGGTTAGAAAAATTCGCGCCTGTGGAGACCTTGGAGAGAACTGTCGCGGCGACGTTGTTGACGATGTCCATGCCAAGGAACAGGCCAGCCGCCTTGCGGTCTTCCGGGACCATGCCGATGCCGGCGTGCTTGCCGTCCCAGGGGCCTTTCGGATCGATCGCCTTGCCGCCGATCCGGATCGAGCCGCCCCGCCTGCGGCGTGCGCCGAAGATCGCCTCGCAGAATTCGCTGCGACCCGAACCGATGAGCCCGGCGAGACAGACGATCTCGCCGGCCCGTACGGTGATCGATGCCGACCGCACCAGAGGCGGTGCATCGACGCTTTCGGCTTCGAGCACGATGTCGCCGATCGTTCGGCCTGCCGCCGCGCGCGAAAAATGCACGTCACGTCCGACCATCAGGCGGATCAGCTCGTCGGTCGTGGTTTCGGCAACCCGGCGTGTTCCAGCATGTCTGCCGTCCTTGAGCACCGTCACCGAATGGCAAAGCGTGAAAATCTCGGCGAGACGGTGCGAAACGTAGATTATCGAAACGCCATTGCCTGCCAGTCGACGCACCACATCGAACAGTTTTTCTGTTTCGGTAAGGGTGAGTGCTGCTGTCGGCTCGTCGAGGATCAAAATCCTGAGGTCCCGCGACAGCGCCTTGGCGATCTCGACGATCTGGGCCTGCGCCGGTGAAAGGGTCGACACCTTCAGTGCCGGATCGATGGTGACGCCAAGCTGCGCGATAAGCATCCTTGCACGATAGCGCATGGCGCGAACATCGACCTGACCTAGCCACTGCGTCGGCTGACGGCCGGCGAAGATGTTCTCGGCAACAGAGAGCTGCGGAACGAGCGAGCCTTCCTGGTGCACGATACCGATGCCGAGGTCGCCAGCGGCTTTCTCGTCGAGCTCCGCGATTTCGGCGCCATCGACAAGGATGCTGCCCTGGTTGCGCGAATAGACACCGGCGACAATCTTGCCGAGAGTCGACTTGCCGGCGCCGTTTTCGCCGAGCAGTGCACGGATCTCACCACCCTCGACGCTCATCGAAACGTCATCAAGCGCCCGCACACCGGGGAAGAACTTGGAAAGACCTTTGATTTCGAGCCTTGGCGCCATGGCCCTATTGAGCCTTGACCTGGAGGTAATGGGCCTGCTTGGCCTGGATCATCCAGACCATGGTTTCGTTGACGGGTGTGGCTACACCGGTGCGCTTGCCTGCATCGACAATGGCTCCGTTGATGACCTCGATCTCGGTCTGCCGCTTTGCCTCGACATCCTGCAGCATCGACGCCTTGCCGCCGATCGCCTTCTCCAGCAGGCCGGTGATCGCAGCCCAGCGTTCGTCATAGTCGAGTGCGATGCCCTGTGCGTTTGCAACGGCCACGACCTCTCGAAGGATTGATGACATCAAGCTCTTGGTGCCGTCGAAGGCGACGAGTTCATGCGACATGAAATGCAGTAGCCCGGCGACCGGTAGTGTGCAGGCGTTCAGCGCCAGCTTCTTCCAGACCTCGTCGAGGATCCGGTCAGACTGGGTCGTCTCGATCTGCGCCGCGCGGAAAGTCTCGATCACCCTGCCGAGCCGGTCGGTCGGTTTGCCGGTCAGTTCGCCGATATAGGTCATGCCGGAGCCGGGATGCTTGACACGGCCCGGCGCCAGCAGCGTGCCGCCATGGTAGGTCAGGCCGACCAGCACGCGGTCTTCGCCGACGATCGACGCGATGCGCGGTGCATTGCCCCAGCCATTCTGCAGGCTGAGCACGGCGGTATCCCCAGCGATCATGGGTGCTGCAGCCCGAACGGCAGCTTCGGTGTGATAGCACTTGACGAAATTGATGATGAGATCGACCGGCCCGACGCTTGCGGGATTCTCGCTTGCAGACACCTTTATCACCGGCTGCGAACCATCCTTTTCCTCGATGGTCAGCCCGTTGTCGTTGATCGCCGTCACGGCCGCCTTGGAGACGTCGATCAGCGTGACGTCATTGCCGGCGCGGGCCAGATATCCACCGAATATCCCGCCCATAGCTCCGCCGCCGCCCAGAATGGCGATTTTCATGCATCTTCCTCCCCTTGGCGATCGCAATCGCCGTCTCAAAGCAAGTTGATTTGCAGAGGGCGGAGCTTGCCTTGAGGACCACTGCAAACCGGCGCTAGCCGATGCTCATGGAGCCCGGCCTTGTCTTCCCGCTTTTTTCAATCTTGTGTTTTCAGCATTGCAAGCTGTTGCATGGTTGTCAAGCATGATGGTATGAAAGGTCTATGGTCGACCCGCTAATCATAGAACGAAAGAAGCTCTTCGAGCATGTGGCGACACATCTCGAGGGACAGATCCTCTCCGGCAAGCTCAAACCCGGAGACCAGCTGCCGCCCGAGCGGGACCTGCAATCGCGCTTCGGCGTTGGCCGCCCGGCCATTCGCGAAGCACTGATCTCGCTGCAGAAGGCCGGCCTCGTCGAACTCACCAATGGCGCCCGCGCCAAGGTCCTGATGCCGACCGCCAGCCATATCTTCACCGGAATGGCACCGGCGGTCAGGCAGATGCTGTCGACCGAAGAAGGGCAGCGCTCCTTTCAGGGCGCACGCATGTTCTTCGAAGTCGGCCTCGCCCGCGAAGCAGCCCGCACGGCGACAGCTGAAGATCTGGACTCGTTGCGTGAGGCGCTGGAAGCCAACCGGCTGGCGATCGGCGACCGTGACCGGTTCACCAGCACCGACATCGCCTTTCACTTCGAGCTTGCCCGTATTGCCCGCAACCTCGTCTTCGTCGCCCTGCACGACCAGATTTCGGAATGGCTGAAGGAACAGCGCATTGTCACGTTGGCTGCCGACGGTCAGGAACAGACGGCGTATGAAGCGCACCACGCCATCTATGAGGGCATCGCGGCACGCGACCCCGACCGCGCCGAACAGGCGATGCGAGCGCATCTCGATCAGCTGACGACGATGTTCTGGCGCCAGCGGGCAAGCGATCATGAGACGGGCGATCACAAGGAATGAGGATCGTCGTCATCGTCGACAATTTCACCGGTTCCGGTGATATCCCCAACACACTCGCCAAGGTGGGCGCACGGACTGATCAATGTCGGCACGCCGACTGGCGGACGTAAGCATCGATGCCGGAGTTGTCGCGCTGAAAACACGCTCGGTTTGCCGCCCAACGATGCTGTGAAGCCCAGCTGCACCTGCGGCCCATGAGCAGGACGTCTGTGGACCGCATCTGGACGACCGGCGACTGCGCCTCTTTGATGCATGGCGGCCGGCACATCCGCCCAGGCCGAGGCTGTCGCTGCCAACTTGCTCGCCGCTGAACTCTGTAGCACATTTAGACGGACCGTGTGCTTCGTCCGGAGGTGCCCCGCCGATCGTGAGGATGATCGCCCTGTTGCAGGGCCCGCTGGACGTCAGCGGGCTGATCACCCACCCCATCGGCATTCACTCCAGGCTAGCGGGAGGTCCGACAAGCGGGACAGCCAATTGCGCGATTGGCGCTCACGCTATGATGGCCAAGGCGTCCGCAAAGAAACCTTCGCCACCGAAATTGCCTGATTTGAGGGCCAGCGCCATTTCGCCATGCGGACTTCCAAGCGTTCGCAGCACGGGTACGCCCGGGGCGATCTCGGGGCCTGTCTCGAATGCAGGAATGGCTAGCCGATCTACGACCGCGCCGGATGTCTCACCCCCCGCGACGACCAGTCTGCGGACACCGAGTGCAATCAGACCTTCGGCGATGGTCGCAAGGGATTGCTCGATCGCATGACCGGCGGGGTCACGTCCGTAACGCACCTGAAGCGCGGAAACCACTTCGGTCGGCGCGCTGCTGGCGATAAGGACCGGGCCTTCGGCCAATCGCCCGGCCGCCCAATCGAGCGCGCGTTGTGCTTCTGCCGATCCGCTTACCAATTTTTCCGGATCGAGTCTTAAGACCGGCATCGACTGTTCCGCTCTTGCAATCTGCGCCAGCGTCGCCCGTGAGCAGCTGCCGGCAAGGCACGCTGCCGGACCTCCGATCGGGTGTTCACGAAGAGTTACCCTTTGTTGGCGCCGTGCGGTGCCAGCGGCGATCAGTGCGCGGGCGAGGCCCAATCCCAACCCGGACGCTCCGACTGACAGGCGTTGGGTCAGCGCGGCAGCGCCGATTGCTTCGAGGTCGGTCTCGAAGACGGCGTCGGCGATAGCTGCTCCGGTCCCGCAAGCAGAAAGCTGTTCTAGTCTGGTGCGGATTGCATCCGCTCCCTGAGCCACGGTAGCGAGTTCGACAAGCCCGACTGCCCCGGTAGACTGTCGAGCCAGCACGCGTACCAGATTGGCATCGCGCATGGGATTGAGAGGATGATCCCGGAGCGAGCTCTCATTCAGCGGAACCGCACCGACAAATAGATTGCCCTTGTAGACGGTGCGATCGGTTTCAGGAAAGGCCGGCGTCACCAGGACCGATGTTTCGAGGGCATCAGCGCGCAAGGCATCCAGAACAGGGCCGATATTGCCCGCATCGGTAGAGTCGAAGGTCGAGCAGATCTTATACATCACGTGCGCCGCGCCGCGGGCGCGGAACCAATCGTGGGCGGCGGGGGCACGTTCAACCGCATCGGATGCGGCGACCGAACGGATTTTCAGCGAGATGACGATAGCGTCGACTTCGGGTAGCGGCAGGTCAGCTGATGGAATCCCGATGGTCTGAACCGTACGCAAGCCTTGTTTCGCCAAGGTGTTCGCCAAGTCTGATGCGCCGGTATAGTCGTCTGCGATGCAGCCAAGCGCGAGGGTCATGGATGGGCTCCGACGGCTTTTGAGAGCCGGGTGTGCTCCCCGGCAAAGGAGGCGAACCAGCCGAGGCCGTCAAGCGTCTTGGCCTTGGGAAGATATTCGCAGCCGACAAAACCGCCATAGCCCAGCCGGTCCAGCTCCGCGAAGATGAATCGATCGTCAAGTTCTTCACTGGTGGGTTCGTGCCTGGAGGGCACGCTTGCGATCTGGATGTGGCCGATAATCGGCAACAGGCTCCGTAGGGCCATCGTGACATCCCCATGCAGGATCTGACGGTGGTAGATGTCGAACTGAAGCTTGAGATTGGGCAGCGCAAGATCGTGGATCAGCGATTCAGCAAAGGCGAAGTCGTTCAGAAAATAGCCCGGCATGTCGCGGCCATTGATCGGTTCGATCACCAGGTCCATGCCCCTATCCGCCAGTTTTTCGGCGGTCCAGGTCACAGCTTTTCGATAGGCATCGACGGCGCCCTTGTCCTCGCGCGAGCCGAGCCCGGACATGAGATGGAGCCGCTGTGCAGCGGTGGCTTCGGCGTAAGAGAGCGCAGCCTCGACACCCGCCTTTAGCTCATCGAAGCGCTCGGGCAACGCAGCAAGGCCGCGTTCGCCTGCAGCCCAATCGCCCGGCGGGAGATTGAACAAGGCCTGGGTCAGACCGTTCCGCGCGAGGCGCTCGCCGATCGCTTCCGGCGTGTGCTCGTAAGGGAACAGGAACTCTACCGCCGTGAATCCGGCGGCTGCGGCCGCGTCGAATCGGTCGAGGAACGGCCATTCGTTGAACATCATAGTCAGATTGGCGGCGAAGCGAGGCATGGTCATCCGTTCCTGGTCAGGGTTGCGTTGCGCCGGGCAGATCGATGTTGGTGACGCGTGCGTAGACCCGGGCGACCGAGGCATCGTCGTCGCGTCCCATTCCGCCAGCCGACGTCATCAGGAACATCTGCAGCGCGGCGGCTGCAACCGGTACCGGGAATTTGGCGCTGCGGGCCATGTCCTGGATGATGCCGAGATCCTTGACGAAGATGTCGACCGCGCTTCGCGGCGTGTAGTCCCCGTCGAGCACGTGCGGCACCCGGTTCTCGAACATCCAGGAGTTGCCGGCCGAGGCCGTAATCACCTCGTAGACCTTGCCGAGGTCTAGCCCCTGGCGGGCGGCAAACACGATGGCTTCGCTCGCTGCGGCGATGTGCACGCCAGCGAGCAGCTGGTTGATCATCTTGAAAGCCGCGCCGACGCCCGGCTCTTCGCCCAGTTCGTAGACCTTGGCAGCCATGGCATCGAGCACGGGCCGCGCCTTGGCGAAGGCGGGAGCTGAGCCCGAGGCGAGAATGGTCAGCGCACCGTCCGCCGCGCGAACCGAGCCGCCGCTGATCGGCGCGTCGAGATAGAGTCCGCCTATCGCCCCCAGGCGCCCGGCCAATTTGCGGGCGACATCGGGATCCATCGTGGCCGAGGAGACGAAGACCGTCCCCTCGGCCAGTGTCTCGGCAACGCCGCCCGCGCCGAAGAGGATGGCTTCAGTCTGCGCGGCGTTGACCACGACAGACACCACGACATCCGCATCCTGAGCCGCCTGAGCGGGGGTCGAGGCACCCAGCCCGCCTTCGGCGACGAAGCGCTGAACCGCCGCATCGTCGATGTCGAAGCCGGTCACCTCGAATCCGGCCCGCTTGAGCGACTGGGCCATCCCGAATCCCATCGAGCCGAGGCCGATCACTGCGACCCGGGTCGCGCTGATCATAATGGGGCTTTCCTTTTGCGCAGCCTGAACAGTCATCATGGAAACTCCATTTTGCTTCGATCGGGTCACTTGTTGACCAGCTTGGCCGGCGTCGTCAGCACCAGGATCGCGCCGGCCACGAGGATGGCGGCGAGCGCGTACATGGCGACGTGCGTCGTCCCGGTCAGGTCCTTGAGGTAGCCCACAAGGTAAGGGCTGGCGAAGCCGGCCAGATTGCCTACTGAATTGATCAGCGCGATGCCCGCTGCGGCGCCGGTTCCCCCCAGAAAGGCTGTCGGCAAAGACCAGAAGAGCGGCGCGCAGGTGATCGCTCCAGCCGCTGCCAGCGATAGGAACGCGATGGCGATCGTCGGATTCGAGGATGTCGCGGCGACGATGAAGCCGACGGCTCCAAGCAGCGCCGGCACGACCAGGTGCCAGCGGCGCTCGCGGTGCCAGTCGGCGCTGCGACCGAACAGGTTCATGGTGACGACGGCACAGATGAATGGGATGGCGCTGATCAGCCCGATGTTGAGATTGCCGGTGACGCCGGTCGCCTTGACCAGGGTCGGCATCCAGAACGTCAGCCCGTATTGGCCCATCACGAAGCAGAAATAGATGAGGCACATCAGCCAGATGCGGCCGTCGCGGAATACCCCGCCGACTGAATGCGCTTTCTCCTTGTGGCGTTCCTCGCGCTCGATCTCCTCTTCGAGCACCCGCTTTTCCGCTTCGCTAAGCCACTTGGCGTCACGGATGCCATTGTCGAGGAAGAAGAAGACGGCGATGCCAAGCAGGACGGCGGGAACCGCCTCGATGAGGAACATCCACTGCCAGCCGGCAAGACCGCTATCGCCGTGGAACGAATCCATGATCCAGCCGGAAAGCGGGTTGCCGAAGATGCCGGATATCGGAATTGCGGACATGAAGACAGCGATGATCTTGGCGCGCCGGTGCGAAGGATACCAGTAGGTCAGGAAAAGGATTATCCCTGGATAGAAGCCTGCCTCTGCGACGCCCAACAGGAAGCGCAGGAGATAGAACATGGGAGCCGATTCGACGAACATGAAGCCTGCCGAGATCAAACCCCAGGTGATCATGATACGCGCGATCCACATGCGCGCACCGACCTTGTGCAGGATGATGTTGCTCGGCACCTCAAACAGGAAATAGCCGATGAAGAAGATGCCGGCACCGAGGCCGTAGACCGTTTCGCTGAAGCCGAGTTCGGCGGACATGTCGAGCTTGGCGAAGCCGACATTGACGCGGTCTAGATAGGCGACCACGTAGCACAACATCAGAAACGGCACGATGCGCCAGAAGACCTTGCTGTAGGCGATTCTTCGGGTCTCGATTCCTGCCGTTGTTTCAGCCGACAGCGTTGGGGTGAGCACCGTCATTTCATTTCCTCCCTGATTGAGGGCGCGTTCTTCACTAGTTTTCGCGCCACTTAACCTCACTTTTGGCAGCGCTTGCATTGCCAGATAACATGGATTGGCAGCGCTGCCAACCTAAAAATGGCAGCGCTGCCAAAATTTGGTTGAGTTGGCTGCTGCGACGTGCCAAAACTGAGGGCGGCCAGATAGCTCAGAGGCGGCGTGGATTAGGTGCTTGGAAATGGTCGACCCAATAGCCGAGGGATGGGAGCGGTGCCGATGATTACCCTCACCGACGTCGCGCGCGCAGCCGGTGTTGGCGAGAGTACTGCCTCGCGCGTGCTGCGCGGGCATGGATCCTTCTCGGCAAAGACGCGCGAGAGCGTTCTCATTGCCGCGACAACCCTCGGCTATGTGCCGAACCGCATTGCCGGAACGCTGGCTTCCACGGGTTCCAGGCTTGTCGGGATTGTCATCCCCTCGCTCAGCAACATCGTCTTTCCGGACATGCTGCGAGGGGCGAACACAGTCCTCGTCGGCGCCGGCTTTCAACCAGTCATCGCGGTAACCGATTACGAGTTAGGACGCGAAGAGAGCCTCATCGAGTCGCTGCTGAGCTGGCGCCCCGCCGGCGTCATGGTGGCGGGGCTCGAACACACCGAGCGCGCGAGCGCAATGCTGCGCAACTCTGGTATCCGCGTGGCCGAACTGCTCGATACCGACGGCCAGGGTATCGACATCGTCGTCGGCTTTTCCAACCGCGAGGCGGGACGCACTACCGCGCGCCATCTGGTTTCGCGCGGCTACCGGCAGATCGGCTATGTCGGCCATGACCTTAATCGCGACCTGCGCGCCGCCAAACGCTTCGCAGGATTTCGCTCGGCACTTGGCGAGACCGGCCTCGATCTCGCCGGAGAAGAAATCATTCCTGCCTCGTCTTCGATCCAAGCTGGGCGCGACGGGTTGGCGCGCCTGCTGGAGCGCAGCACGAATTTGGACGCTGTCTACTTCTCCAACGACGACATGGCGATCGGCGGCTATTTCCACTGCCTCACCCGCGGCATCACCATCCCAGACCGGCTGGCGATCTTCGGCTATAATGGTCTCGACGTGGCGCGCAGCGCCCCGCAGCCGCTGTCGACTATTCTCACACCCCGCGTCGCCGTAGGGGAGATGGGGGCGCGGCTCGTCTGCTCTGACGGACCACCGACGGTGGTCGATCTCGGGTTCGAGCTAGTCGAGGGAGCCACGACATGACCGACACGAGGTTGAGGGAAGAGATCTGCCGCTTCGGGCGTTCGCTGTTCGAGCGCGGTCTGACGCCGGGATCGTCAGGCAATATCAGCCTGCGGCTGGATGACGGAGGCTGGCTGGTCACACCCACCAATGCTTCGTTGGGATTTCTCGATCCCGCCCGCATTGCCCGCCTCGACGCACAGGGAAAACTTGTCTCGGGCGATGCCCCGACGAAGGAAATCCCTCTGCACACCGCTCTCTACGAGACGAGGCCAAGCGCCCGCGCCATCGTGCACTTGCACTCGACACACGCCGTCGCTCTCACCATGCTGCCCGAAGTGGATCCACGGGCCGCGCTGCCGCCAATGACGCCATACTACCTGATGCGGGCCGGCCAGACGGCGCTGGTTCCCTACTTCCGCCCCGGGGACCCGGCCGTCGCGGATGCGATCAAGGGCCTTGCCGGACGCTACTCCTCGGTGCTGCTGGCAAACCACGGTCCCGTGGTCGCGGGCGAAACGCTCGAGGCGGCCGTATTCGCCACCGAAGAGCTGGAGGAGACTGCAAAACTCTATCTGCTGTTGCGCGGCCTCAACCCCCGCTACCTTTCGCCCGACCAGGTCAGCGATCTGGTGCGGGTTTTTGGGCTGACTTTGCCGAAGCATGACGAGCATGGCCATTAAGCCGCTGCAGACAGCGGCCGTCTTGTCAGATGCCGACGATATGGTTCCTGCGAGGTCGCGGCCGAAAAATTGCCGGCATCCTCATTACTCGCCGGCAGGAGCGGTTGGAGGGCATGCGATTGAAATCGATTTCCATTGCCAATCGCGCACCATTATCTTGCCCGCGTGGTTCGAAAGAAAGGACACGTGGAAGCGCTCGACAAGGGTCTTCGCGCAAGGATCGACGCCGGAATCGAGGACGCGGTGCGGCTGACCGCTGCGGGCCAGAAACCCGGCAGCCGCAATACATCACCCATATCGACGGGTCCGATGATTTTCGGACCGCTTGCACCGCTCTGAAGCAGACCAACACGGCTAGGCGTACGCACGATGCACCGGCAAGCGTAGCGTCGACCATGCGGTCATATGTGAACGCACAATGTCCTACCGCAGAGTGCCGTTGCGCAGGCAGATCGCGTGTTTCAGGTGGGCGTATAGCCGATCCAGCGACACCACTTCACAGAAGCGGCCGGACGCGCTCCCACGCCTTTCGCAGGTGACGTCCTAGAACCTCCGAAAGCCGTTCCTTGTCGCGCAGCTCCAGTGCAACGATCATTTCATTATGCTCGCCTACGGCGGCAGCCCAATTCTCCGGACCCTCATGGCCAACGAAGCGGATGCGCTTCAATCGCGTCTGCAACGTACCATGGATATCGATCAGCGTCGTATTGCCCGACAACGCAACGATCATGGAATGGATCTGCTGGTTCAGTTTGTAATATTGCATTCGATCCTTGGCTTCGTAGCATCGGATCATTTCGTCATGGGTTGCCCGAATTGCGGCGATTCCCCCGTCCGAACCGACATCGCAAGCCAACCTTCCGGCTAGCTCCTCCATTGCCTGCAAGACGGTCAGCATGTCCTGAACTTCCTTGGCGCCGAAACGCTTCACGACTGCCCCTCTGCTTGGCACCAATTCGACCAGGCCCTCACTGGCCAAGTATTTGATCGCTTCCCGCAGCGGCGTGCGCGAGACGCCCAGTTGTTCACCCAGTTGGCCCTCATGAAGACGGGTGCCGGGAGCGAGGTCGCCCTCGATGATCATGTCGCGCAGATGGTTGACGATGGTTTCGTGAAGCACGGTGCGTTGAATCGGACCTGCGGCGCTCCGCTGGCGTTCGACGGGAATGGCCTCGTCCATCAAATCTGCACCCCAATCGGAAGACTCAAAGCAGTCCACGCGTCGATTCTTTTGTCGCCGCAGCATGGAGTCTCCCGAAGATGGCGTCAAGAAATTAAAAAGGCTGCATACAGCATACAAAAGACTTGATGCAGACTGCTGCGCCATGTATGCAGGGTGAAACGGAGAGGAAATGATGGTTGCTGCGGTTGAGGCTGACTCGCGTCCGGTGCTGGCACTCGCGATGGGCGACCCAGCCGGAGTAAGTGCTGAACTCACGGCGCGGCTCGTTGCTCTGCCTGAAATCCTTGAAGCGGCGAAACTCGTCGTGATCGGCGACCGCCGCGTTCTGGACGAAGGCGCTCGCGTTGCCGGCGTGACAGTCGATATCAAAACAGTGCCGCTAGAGGGACTGGAAGGGACGGATTCCGGCCGACACACCTTTGTCGATCTACGTCATCTTGATCCGAGCGACGTGGAGCGGGGCGAGGCGACGCTGGTCGGAGGAACATTCGCGACCCGTAACTTCCGCACGGCCCTGGAACTGGCAAATGCCGGAAGGGTAAATGGCGTCTGCTTCACGCCCTTCAACAAGAAGGCGATGCGATTTGCCTATCCAGGCTACGATGACGAGATCCGCTTCGTTGCCGATGTGATCGGCTTCACCGGCAAGGTCCGCGAGTTCAACGTCCTGGACAAGGTCTGGAACGCGCGCGTTACCTCCCACATCCCGCTTGCCGAAGTTTCGTCCAGTCTATCGGTCGATCTCATCCTGGCCGAACTGCAACTGACATACGGATGCCTCAGGGATGCTGGCTATGACAATCCGCGCATCGCGGTCGCCGGGCTCAACCCGCACGCTGGCGACGGCGGCAGCTTCGGCATGGAAGAGATCGAAATCATAGAACCGGCCGTGGCAAAGGCGAAGGCGCTGGGGTTGAATGTAGAAGGTCCATTCCCGGCCGATACCGTCTTCCTGCGGGCGCTGAAAGGAGGCTTCCAGGCTGTGCTGACCATGTATCACGACCAGGGCCAGATCGCGATGAAGCTGATGGGCTTCGACAAGGGCGTCACCATGATGGGTGGGCTGCCTTTTCCGCTGTGCACGCCCGCGCACGGCACGGCCTACGACATCGCTGGCAAGGGTATCGCCGACGTTGGCGCCAGCCGCGAGGCAGTCCTGCTCGCCGCCCGCATGGCGCGGCGAAGCGCTGGCCTGTCCGCGGCAGCCTAATCTTAGACTGCACGCATGCCGGCGTTTCAGGAGGTCTCCGCGTCGGGTTTTTTCAAAGGGAGGAGTATCCATGAGAACTTCAGTATCCATTACAACAATCTTGGCGGCGGTCCTGGGGGCGGCCACTCCGGCGCTGGCATTCGATCCAGACAGGCCAGTCGAGTTCGTCGTCACGGCCGGAGCTGGCGGCGGCACCGACATTTTCGCCAGAACGATCCAGTCGATCATTGGCAAGTACAATTTGATGAAAGCGCCGGTGATTGTCACCAACAAAGGCAGTGCCGGCGGCGCCGAGGGCTTTGTCTATACGGCGACGGCCAAGGGCGATAATTTCAAGCTCGCCTTCGGCACCAACAATGCCTATCTGCTGCCGATCCGTGCAAAAGTGCCGTACGCTTCGGCCGACCTGACGCCGGTGGCTGCACTTGCCGCCGATGAGTTTATTCTCTGGGTCAACGGCAAGGCGGACTACAAGACGGCGGCCGATTTCGTCGCAAAGGCGAAGGAAGCAGGGGGCGAATTCAAGGTCGCCGGCAGCCAGTCCAAGGATACCGATCAGATCCTGACTATCATGATCAACGAGGCGACTGGTGCCAATCTCGGCTACGTTCCGTACAAGAGTGGCGGCGAAGCTGCGGTCCAACTCGCGGGCGGGCATGTTGCGGCCAATGTCAACAATCCGAGCGAAAATCTCGGCCAGTGGCAGGCGGGCATGGTGAAACCCGTCTGCGTCTTCAAGTCACAAAGGCTGAAGAACGATGCCAAGGTCGCAGGTGACGCGAGCTGGGCCGATATTCCGACATGCAAGGACTCCGGCATTCCGATCGCGGACTACAACATGCCTCGCACCGTGTGGCTGCCCGCCGGCGTAGATCAGGATGTCGTCGACTTCTACGCGAATGTCCTGAAGAAAGTCTCCGAGACGCCCGAATGGGCGAAGTATCTCGCCGACACCTCGCAGTCTGCCGACTACATGAGCGGCGCGCAGTTCGCCGATTTCATAAAGTCGGATGAAGCTTCGGTGAGCGAAATCCTGAAGCGTGAGGGTTGGCTCGCCAACTGATATCTTTCGAAGTCACGCGCGGGCGCCCTTTCGGGCGCTCGCCCCTTACCGGGAGATCGGTCATGAGCAGCGACGGTACGAGAGGCATCTCCCGCTTTGCAATGGAGATCGTGGTTGCAGCAGTGACAGCCGCGTTAGGCGTGGCAGTGTGTTACGGCTCAACCGAGGCAGGTACCGGCTGGACCGAAATGGGGCCAGATGCCGGCTATTTCCCCTTCTATGTCGGCCTTCTGATTGTCTTCGGCAGTGTCATGAACATCTTGCTGGCGGTGACACGGCATCGAAAGCTTGGGGTGATCTTTCTGGATGCGCGACGCATCAAATCGGTTTCGTCCTTTCTGCTGCCGCTCGTCGCTTACGCAGCAGTCTCCAGTTTTCTTGGTCTCTATGTCGGAACTGCTCTGTACATAACGTTCGCGATGCATTTCCAGGGCAAATACAAATGGTGGATTGCTCTGCCGTCGGGGCTGGCGGTGGCCGCGGTTTTCTTCGTCGTCTTCGAGGTGGGCTTCAAGGTTCCTCTACTCAAAGGGCCAGTCGAGGCGTGGTTCGGTATCTATTGATCCGCGGTCCAGCAAGCATCCTGGGGAGGAACAGCAATGGGCAACATCGGCCTGCTCTTTGAAGGCTTCGGCCATATCCTGACCTTTCAGCACGTGCTGCTGATGATGGTCGGCGTCACGCTGGGCATCCTGGTGGGAGTGCTGCCAGGGCTTGGTGCTCCGAATGGCGTATCGCTCCTGCTGCCGTTGACGTTCTCGATGGACCCGATCTCGGGAATCATCCTGCTGTCCTGCATGTACTGGGGCGCTCTATTCGGGGGGTCGACGACCTCAATCCTGTTCAACATACCGGGCGAACCCTCGTCGGTGGCCACGACTTTTGACGGTTACCCGATGGCGAAGGCCGGCCAGGCCAGCCGCGCGCTGACACTTGCATTTGTCTCCGCCGGCATCGGCGCGCTCGCAGGCGTCGTGATGATCACGTTGCTTTCGGGATGGGTTGCGAATTTTGCTCTGCGGTTCTCGTCGCCCGAATATTTCGCGGTCTATTTTCTCGCCTTCGCCAGTTTCATCTCGATGGGCTCCAGCGCGCCGTCCAAGACGCTGGTATCGATGATGCTGGGTTTTGCGCTCGCTTCGGTGGGCATGGACACGATATCAGGCAACCTTCGCCTGACCTTCGACATTCCCGAGCTGATCAAGGGTATCAGCTTCCTGATCGCGGTGATGGGGCTGTTCGGCATCGGCGAACTCCTCTTGACCACTGAGGAGGGGCTGCGCTTCGAAGGCATCAAGGCTCGTGTCCGGATTTCAGAGGTCGGCCGTACGCTGCTCGAACTGCCGCGGTATTGGTTCACGGTTCTGCGCTCGATTTTCATCGGCATCCTGATGGGCATCACGCCGGCAGGTCCGACCGCCGCCTCCTTCATGAGCTATGGCCTGGCCAGCCGTTCGGCACGTGACAAGTCGAACTTCGGCAAGGGCGACCCGCGCGGCATCGTCGCGCCGGAGACCGCGGACCATTCGGCGGGAACGTCGGCGCTACTGCCGATGCTGGCCCTGGGTGTGCCAGGCTCTGCCACGGCGGCGGTCATGATGGGCGGCCTGATGATCTGGGGTCTCACCCCTGGTCCGATGCTGTTCGTCGAACGTCCGGACTTCGTCTGGGGTCTGATTGCAAGTATGTATCTCGGCAATATCGTCGCGGTCATATTGGTGATCGCTACCGTGCCTCTTTACGCCTCGATCCTGCGCGTGCCGTTTACCATCATCGGTCCGGTGATCGTGGCGGTCATCTTCAGCGGCGCTTACCAGGTAAGCAATTCTCTCACTGACGTCTGGATGGTCGTTTTGTTTGGCCTGCTCGGCTACATCTTCAAGAAACTCGATTATCCGCTCGCTCCGCTGGTTCTGGCTATGGTGCTGGGGGATAAGGCAGAAGACGCGTTTCGCCAGTCGATGCTGTTATCTTCTGGAAAGCTAAGCATCTTCTGGTCGAATGGTCTCGTATCCACGCTGATGGCGATCGGCTGCCTTCTTCTCTTATCCCCCTTGCTGATGTGGATACTGGGAATCTCACGCAGACGAATGACGAGGCCGGACTTGCGACAGGGCCCGAACGAAAATCCGCTCTGAACTCCTCCGACAGTCCCCGCCTTTTCCGCCATGAATGGAGGTTCCCGTGAGTATGCCGCTGAGAAAGTGGAACAGACACAATTGGCCGATAGCCGCAGCCATGATCCAGTATCCGAGTGTCTTGCGCGACGGCCGTTCCGTCCAGGATCAGAGTGTCGAAGAGTGGGGAGCCACGCTTGCCGATGTGGTGGATACCGGCTTCACTGAACTCGACCCGACCGACAGCTGGCTAAGGCTAGCCGATCTCTCGGCCGCACGGCTGGATGATTTCGTGAAACTGGCAGGTTCGCTCAATCTCGCGATTCCCGCGATCTCGACCTCGCGGCGAAGCGTCATCGACCCGGAACGTGGCGATGCGCATCTCGCCTATGGCCATCGCGTGATCGAGACTGCGGCACGGATCGGCGCCGGCTGCGTGTCGTTCGGTCTATTCGGGCCGTTGACCGATGCCCAGAAGGCGGCGCTGTGGTTCTGGACGGTGGATGGCGTCAGGAATCCCGACGATCCGCAGGTATGGAGGAAAGCCGTGGCGCGCATCCGCGAACTCGGCCGCCACGCGGAGGAGCTCGGCATCGAATTGTCGCTCGAAATGTATGAGGACACCTATCTCGGAACGGCCGAAAGCTCCGTTCGCTTCGTCACCGATGTAGGTCTGTCGAATGTGGGCATCAACGCAGATGTCGGCAACCTCATTCGCCTGCACAGGCCGGTCGAGCACTGGCTGGAGATGATCGACAAAGTCGCGCCATATGCCAAATACTGGCACGTGAAGAATTATACCCGCGTTGAAGATCCTATTTCCGGCGCGATCATCACGCATCCGGCCCCACTTGAGACGGGTATCGTCAACTATCGCGTCGCCATAGGCCTTGCGCTTGACCACGGTTTTGCCAGCCCCTTCCTTTGCGAGCACTATGGCGGCGACGGTTTGTCTGTCAGCGCCGCCAACCGCGACTATCTGAGGCGCATTCTCCCTAAGACAGTACCAAGCAATGGGGAGACTGCGCGATGACCACCATTTACGACGCTCCAGAAGATTTCGCTTCGGCAGCTCTGGCAGGCTTTTGTGCGATCCACGGTCAGCATGTTCGCTTGGTCAAGGGCGGTGTGGTGCGTTCGACCGAAGTGCCGAAAGGCAAGGTCTCCCTCGTTGTCGGAGGCGGCTCGGGGCACTATCCCGCGTTCGCGGGTTACGTTGGCCCAGGCCTGGCAGATGCTGCGGTTGCCGGCGATGTCTTCGCCTCGCCGTCGACCGCCGCCGTAGCGCGCGTATGCCGGCTTGCAGACCGAGGCGGTGGAATTCTGCTCGGCTTCGGCAATTACGCCGGCGACGTGCTGAATTTCGGCGTAGCGGCGGAGCGTTTGCGAGCAGAGGGCATCGATGTCCGGATCCTGCCGGTGACGGACGACATCGCCAGTGCGCCCGCGAATGCCTCTGCCAGGCGGCGCGGCATTGCCGGCACTGTCATCGTGTTCAAGATAGCGGGTGCGGCAGCGGAATCGGGCCTGGCGATCGACGAGGTCGAGCGCATCGCCCGCCACGCCAACGACCGCACGGTGTCTTTCGGTGTGGCCTACAAAGGATGCACGCTACCGGGCGCCGCTACTCCGCTGTTTACCGTTCCTGGCGGAAAGATGGCGTTGGGTCTGGGTATTCACGGTGAACCCGGAATTCGCGAGGAAGACATAACGTCAGCCTCCGATCTCGCAAAACTTCTCGTCGGCACGCTCGTCTCCGAGCGTCCGGCCGGAGCGAAAAGGGTGGCCGCCCTGCTCAACGGACTCGGCTCGACGAAGTACGAGGAACTCTTCGTGCTGTGGCAGGCAATTGCTTCGGAACTCAAGGCAGAAGGGCTCGAGGCGGTCGAACCCGAAGCCGGTGAATTCGTCACCAGCTTGGACATGCAGGGGTGTTCGCTGACTTTGTTGTGGCTCGATGACGAATTGGAGATCTATTGGCGCGCGCCGAGCGATGCGCCCGTCCTGCGCAAAGGCGCGGTGATCGCCGTTAGGCCTGCCACGGATGTCCCAAATGGTGCGGAAGGACAACCGATTTACGGGCCGGCCTCCGAAGCGTCCAAGGTGAGCGGCGCCTGTATTGCCAAAATGATGCAGCGGGTCTCCGCGATGCTGAACACCGCCGAGGAGCAACTCGGCCGTATCGACGCCGTAGCCGGCGACGGGGATCATGGGCAAGGAATTAGCCGCGGGTCGGCCGCGGCGGCGGCCGCCGCTTCGGTGGGGGGGGCAGCCGGTGCCGGGGCCTCGAGTGTACTAGCCGCGGCCGGCGATGGCTGGGCCGACAGGGCAGGGGGAACGTCCGGGGCGATCTGGGGCTTGCTGCTCCGGTCGTGGAGTAGCAGCTTCAGCGACGATGAAGCTGTGACGACGGAGGCAGTCGTCCTAGGAGCGCGGCTCGCGCTAGACGGCGTGACGCGGTTAGGAGGTGCGAACATCGGTGACAAGACTTTGGTCGACGCCCTCGTGCCGTTCGTGGAGACGCTGGAAAGCAGTGTCGCATCCGGAAAGTCGTTGGCGGATGCCTGGGGCCATGCTGCCAACGCGGCGACGCTGGCGGCTGATGCGACATCGTCGCTCGCCCCGAAGCTCGGTCGCGCACGCCCGCTGGCGGAACGGAGCATCGGCCACCCCGATGCAGGTGCGGTGTCACTGGCCATGTGCGCACGAACCGCTGCGGCGTTTCTGCAGGGCGCTTTCGGACCAGGGGGAGTGCAGATTTGACGACACCGGGCGCGGTCACCGAGGCGAGAGACTGCTCGTGAAGGCGGGTTACGGCCGCTATCGTGCCGTCCTTCCGAAGGCCGCTTGACCCGTCGCGTTTGTGGGCCGTAAGCGGAAAATTCAGCTTGTGGGGACGCCGGGCTAGAAAGCTGAACTTTGGGCCGCGGGCTTGCTCAAGGCGCGGATCTGACTTCTCAGTGATCGATGTAGCCGAGTTATCAGCTCGGCTTGCGCTGGGCCTTTCGATCAAGGATGTGATTTCGGAAGCAGTTCTGCATTTCTTTAAAAGACCTGAAGCCAAGGCGCGGAGCGAGGCGAGATAAGGTTGTCGTTGACACGTTGCACCGGCGAGCGATCGAGGCAGAATTTTCGAAGGCAACGTAGTCCGGCTCTGCAAACATCACGCGAGCGACAGTTTCCAACTTCGCCGGAAGGATGAGCTCCCTCTTGGCAATCAGCATTTTGAGTTCAGCGAGCGTTGGCGCCTTCGTGTTGCGGACTTCGACTTGCCTAACACTCGCTCCTGAGCAATCGGATAGCCCCGCACGCATGGGTGTCACCCTTTGGCTGCTCGCATGAAGCTGTCGAAGTCAGCGTCCCCAATCGGAACTGTGTGCTCGTAACCGGGGTACCGGCCGGAATCGACGTCGGCTTTGTATTCCCTGAAAGCCGCCACGCGCTCGTCCTGGATCTTCTGCAGCTCAGGGCCGAGGTTTCGGTAAACCTTTCCGTGCCGCGGCTTATGGTTCTTGGCATAGCCGCAGACATCCTCTGTGAAGAGGTATTGCGCATCCGCATACTTGCCGGCGCCCATGCCAAGCATGACCAGCGACGAGTTTTCGGTCAGGAATTTCGCCACCCGGTCGGGCACGACTTCCAGTTCCGCCCCGAAGACACCGATCTCCTCGAGTTTCTGGGTGTGCCGCCAGAGGCGGATCGCTTCTTCCGCGCTCTTTCCGACTGCGCGCCAACCCGTCCAGGTGATGTACGAAGGGATCAGGCCGATATGCCCGACGACAGGGAGGTGGTTGTCGCAGAGCGCCTTCTGGATGTCGTAGGACGCGGAGCAGTAGAAGGCGTCGCCACCAATGCCAGCAAAGTGGAAAGCCGCACGCAGATAGTCTTCTGCCGTAGCGAGCGGACGGCCAGCAAAGCTGCCCCAGCCGCCGTAAGGCAGACCGACCTGAACGAAACAGTCGCCGGCTGCCTGTCGCATTTCCTGGTCAAAGTATCGGCCCTCGATGGAGAGCATGTGAATGCCTGCCGCGGCAGCGGCGGCTGCCTCGTCGGGCGTGCTGACGAAGAGCATGGAGATCTTCTGTCCATTCCTCTTCATCTTTCGGATATCCTCGACATGAGGACGGTTGTGATACATGCCCATAATCAGCCTCCACTGCAGGTCAGGTGAACTTGAAAGGAATCTGCGAGCGGCGCTCGGATCGGAAAGCATGGTCGGACAGCTTGCCGCCCTTGATCATGACGCCCGCCCCGCGTCGCGCCGATGAGCATCCCCGCATGGCTCACAGCGTAAAAGCCCGCCGGAAAGCGACCAGCGCTGCCTCAGGATCGTTTTGGGCAAAGGCTTCCAGACCCACCGGCCCGCGATACCCCATGTCGAACAGAGCTCTCGCGATGTTGGGCCAGTTCATCTCGCCTGTTCCCGGCTCGCAACGACCCGGATTATCGGCCACCTGCACCTCGCCGATGAAGGGCAGGCACTTCTCGCACCAGCGCACGATATCGCCTTCGCCGATCTGAGTGTGATAAAGGTCGAGGTTGATCCGCAGTTGGGGTCTATTGATCGATGACACCAATGCCAGCACCGCTGCCGTCGAGCCGAAGGGGCAGCCCGGGTGGTCAAGCAGGTTCAGGTTTTCAAGCGTGAAGACGACATCTTCGGCCTCGGCCATGTCGCAGATACAATTCAAGGTGTCCCGCGCCTTCAGCCACATGGGGCCGGTCTCGACTTCGGACTTCACAATAGGAATACCGCCTTCGCCGAGACCGGTGCCGTGCAG
>NZ_JAMYSE010000019.1:0-83086 GCF_040321795.1 Mesorhizobium sp. M0244
CACCTCGGACCCTGCTCTTCGCCACGCGGTCGTCCGTGCGCGACAGGAGAATAGCGCAGATTTATCAAAAAGGCTCTTGTCGATCACATCAGTGGTCCAGGGATGGTTGATCTTTGTGAGCCTGTGCTCGATGCCATGTTCGTCGCAGACGCCGTCGAAGATGTGCTCGAAGGCGTGCCGATCGCAGCTCCGGTTGGTGAACTGGATGCCGTTGTCGGTCAGAATGGTATGGATGGCATAGGGCACGGCCGCGATCAGATCCCGAAGGAACTAGGCCATCGCCATTTTGCCCGCCGTCTCGTGCAATTGCACATAAGCGAACTTGGACGTTCGATCGATGGCAACGAAGAGACGCAGCTTGCCCTCGGCGGTCTGCACCTCGGCGATGTCGATGTGGAAATAGCCGATCGGATAGGCTTTGAACTTGTTCTTGGCCGGCTTGTCAGCATCCAGCTGCGGCAGCCTCGAAATGCCATGACGCTGAAGGCAACGATGCAATGACGAGCGCGTCAGATGCGGGATCGTCGGCTGAAGCGCATGCAGACAATCATCCAGCGCCAGCAGCGTGTGCTTGCGAAAGGCGACGATGGCCGCTTCCTCTTCGAGGGACAGCACTGTCGACCTCGGCTCCTTCGGGCCGGTCGGAAGATCGGCGGTCGACGGCCGCTTCCGCCACTTCGCAACCGTCTTCTGATCGATGCCATAGCGCTTGGCCAGTGCCCTCAGGCTCTCTTGACTATGCTGTATTGCTCGACGGACCGCCTCTGTCGTCGTGGCGCGGCCGTGTAGAATCTGTCCCATAGCGCGTCCTTTGATTCGGACGACAATGGTGCGCCATTAAAGCCTGAGATCAAACAACTAGGCTCCCAGTTTGGTCGTTCGAATCGCCGGTCCCGCGGATTTTTTCGCGGACCGTGTCGGCTTGCGTCTTGTCGGTTCGTCCTAGACACGAAAGCCAAAACCGACATGTGAGGAAACACCATGACCACCAAGCTCGATATCGCCCCCGACTCCGACCGCGAACTGGTACTCGCCCGCATCATCGATGCGCCGCGCGAGAACGTCTATCGCTGCTGGACCGAGCCCAAGCTCTTGACGCAATGGTTCGCGCCGAAGCCGTGGACGACGCCACGCGCAGAGATGGACGTTCGCGCCGGCGGCACCAGCCTGGTCGTCATGGCCGGTCCCGACGGCAACGAATTTGCGAACCCTGGCGTCTTCCTCGAAGTCGTGCCGGGCAGGAAGCTCGTCTTCACCGATGCCTATACCAAGGCGTGGGAGCCTTCCGCAAAACCGTTCATGACTGGCGTTGTGACACTCGAGGACGTGGGCGAGGGCAAGACCCGCTATATCGCCCGGGTTGCGCATTGGTCGGTCGCCGACCGCGAACAGCACGAGAAAATGGGTTTTCACGAGGGCTGGGGCCAGTGCGCCGAACAGCTTGAGGAGGTCGCCAAGCGACTTTGATGCAAACGGGAGAGGGAGGTTGATATGTCCAGATCGATGTTTTTCGCCATTTTCGCCTCGGCCGCCGCGCTGTTTGCCGCGCCGGGCACCATCAACGCAGAGGAGGCCAAGCCCGCCATGACGACCGCAACCGCAACATTGCCGAAGCCGGAAAAATCCGGCCTGCTGCCGATCAACGGTCTGAACTATTATTACGCCGTCTACGGCAAGGGCGAGCCGCTGCTTCTACTGCATGGCGGCCTCGGCACGACCGACATGTTCGCGCCGATCCTGCCAAAACTTGCCGAAAACCGCACCGTTATCGGCATTGACCTGCAGGGCCATGGCCGCACCGCACTCGGCGACCGGCCGCTCAGCCTGGAGGCGATGGGCGACGACGTGGCGGCGATCGTCAAGGCGCTCGGCTACCACAAGGTCGACGTCATGGGCTATTCGCTGGGTGGCGGCGTCGCCTTCCGCATGGCCGTCCAGCATCCCCAAACGGTGCGCTGGCTGGTGCTGGTCTCGACCGGCTACGCCGCGGACGGCTTCTATGCCGAGATGCGTGGCCAGCAGGCACAGGTCGGCGCGGCGATGGCCGACATGATGAAGGACACGCCGATGTACAAATCCTACGTCGCGGTTGCGCCGCATCCGGAGGATTTTCCGAAACTGCTCGACCAGCTCGGCGCCCATATGCGCAAGGACTACGACTATTCCGCCGACGTGCAGAAGCTGAAAATGCCGGTGATGCTGGTTTTCGCTGACGGCGACATGTACCGGCCCGAGCACGAGATCAAGTTCTACCAGCTGCTCGGCGGCGGATTGAAGGACGCCGGCTGGATGCGCGAGAACCTGTCGCAGAACCGCCTGGCGATCCTGTCCAACCGCACCCACTACGATGTGTTCTTCGCGCCGGAACTGACAGCCGCCGCGCTGCCGTTCCTCAATGGCGAGACCAAGGTCAAGACCTGGGACGAGGTTGTCAACGAAACGAACTGACGCCCAGTCAATTGTCTGCCGGCCGTCTCCTGCGAGATGGCCGGTTTTCATCTATGAGGCCTTGGCCGACGCATCGGGCCAATCGCATGTCGGCCGGATCAGAGCTATAGATGGCGCCATCAAAGCTTTTCAATTGACGCTGCCACGCCTATCGATAGGTATGCCACCCATTCTCACAGGGAAGGGACTCGGGCGATGGTTGGGTATCAGGGCGGGTGTTTGTGCGGGGCGGTGCGCTACCGCGCCGAGGCGGCACCGATCAATGAGCGCATCTGCCATTGCCGGCTGTGTCAGAAGGCGCTGGGTGCCGCCTTCAACGCGCGCGTGCTGTTCCGCATCGATGATGTGACGGTCGACGGACCGCTGGCGACGGTGAATTCCTCGCCCGATCTCAAGCGCGGCTTTTGCCCGCGCTGCGGCACGACGATGTTTTCCCGGCGCGATTCCGCCGGCATCATCGGCGTCACCACCGGCTCGCTCGACGATCCCTCGGTGTTCAGGCCTGAAATGCATATCTGGACCGCCTCGAAGCAGCCCTGGGTGCAGATCGACGACGGCCTGCCGCAATATGAAGGCGCGCCGCCGCCGGCATGAGGCGAAATCTGTCCAAAATTTAATCCGGAGCGACACGAGATAGCCGGCAAAGCGTCATTGGCGGGCCATCATTGCTGCCTATCTATGGCGGGCGGGCGGGCAGTCGAGGAGGCGACGGATGAACGATAGCATCAACACCCTGGATGAACTCTTGAGCGATCCGATGGTCAAGCTGGTGATGGAGCGCGACCGCGTGCAACCGGCGGAACTTCGCACGCTGCTCGAAGAAAAGGTCCGCCGGGTAGACGATGATGCGCCGGTCAACGATCGCTTTGTACCGCCGGCCCACATGATGGCCACGACCTGCCACAAGCTGTGGCTGTGCAGCTAGGGTCTTCAAGCGGTCAGCCGGAATTTGCCGGCAAATAGCTGTAATGGCTGCGGAAATAGGCAAGCTTGAAGCCGAGGCGTGCATAGTTGCGATAGGCTGGCCCGTCGCGTTCGGCTCGCGGCGCCTCGATATCGGCCACGAACAGTTTTGCACCGGCCGCAAGTCCGTCGCGCACCATCGCTTCGCCGAGCATTGCATCGAGGTCGAAGCTCGGCGCCATGATGCCGGGCACCGGCGCGTCGATGCCGCTCCAGGCCATGCCGTCGGCGCCGATGAACATCGAGCGCACCGCTGCCACCGCGCCTTCCCGCCGCAGCATGTAATGATGCCAGCCGCGTCGACCGGCCAGCGCCAGCAACCACGGTGAGGTCGGCAACCGATATTGGCTGTCGATGAACCCAGCCCATTCCCTTGCCGTTGCCGGCGTCACCCGCTCGACCGAGACATCCTCCGTCGGGAAAAGCGGCTCAGCGGGCAATGGCGTGCCGTCGCGAAAGATGCGCTCCCAGCCGCCCTGACGCTGCAGGCCGCGCGCCTCGAGCCAGCAGCTGAGCGTCGCGGGCTCGGTGTGTGGGTTGGTGTAGAACCAGGGCCGCAGAATGCCGGCGTCGCGATAATGCGCCAGAAGCGCGTCGAGCCGGCTCTCGGTAGCAGCGCTATCGACACCGAAATTCTTGACACAGTTGAAATGGATGAACGGGATCTTCGTGCAGGTGGTCCAGACGAGATCGCCATCTTCGGCGATCGCCAGGCCTTGCCTTTCGGCAAAGTCTGCCGGGGCGGCACGATAAAGATCGAGCCAGGCATCGACCTCGGCGCTTTCGATGGCGCGGCTGAGATCGCGGGATATCTCGTTGATTCCGATGGCGGGCGAGTGTGGCTCCGGCGGGACTAAGGGCGGCAACTCTGACAGGGCGGCGGGCTGCATGTCTTCCTCCCAAGTATGGCCTTACACTGTAAGATTAGCGGAGATTAATCTCATGCCGTGAGTTGTCAAGCGGGATTGCGAGGCAGCGACGTGGCCGAACGTTGGAGGGCCGGCCGACGTCCCGATGCAAGCCCTAACAATTCGATTCAAACTTTGTTGGTAGTTTCTTGTTAGGAATCCAGCTTGGTTTGTCCGGCGGCGTTGTCCTGCCTTCGGTCTGTTGTGTTTTGCGTACAGGTCCAGATGCGGTTATCAGGCGTCGTCATCTTCTCGATCGCAGCGCTGTGCCTTGCCGGCTGCACGTCGACCTCCGGCGTCGATGCGCTGCAAGTGCCGTCCAGCGAGACCACCAGCTCGGTTGTGCGGCCACCCGCGCCGATCGCCTCTGCGGCGAAAGTCGATGCTGCGCCCGCTTTTGCGGAACAGGAGCAGGACGAACAGCCGGTCGCTATCGCGGAGCCCGACCAAAGCGTCGAGCCACCGGCCGAGGTGATCGCGCTGGTATCGCCGCCGAGGCGGCTGACACGCGCAGCGCCAGCAATGCTTGCCGGGCCGGTCACGCGCTATGGTTTTCGCGATGCCAAGCCGATCAATTTTGGCAAGGCATCCTCGCCCAGGCGCCTTGCCATCCACGGCGTCGACGTCTCGCGCTGGCAGGGCAATGTGAACTGGCAAAAGCTGCGCGCCCAGGGCGCCAACTTCGCCTATATCAAGGCGACTGACGGGGGCGACCATCTCGACCCGATGTTCACCAGGAACTGGCGCAATGCCGACGCCGCGGGCCTGAAGCGCGGCGCCTACCATTTCTTCTACTGGTGCCGCACCGCCGGCGAGCAAGCCGACTGGTTCATCCGCAACGTGCCGCGGGTCGAGGGTGCGCTGCCGCCGGTGATCGATGTCGAGTGGAACGGCGAATCCAGCTGCAAGCGGCGCCCGTCGCGCCAAAAAGTGCTGGAGAAGATGCAGGTGTTCATGGACAGGCTGGAACGCCATTACGGCCAGCGGCCGATCATCTACACCGCGCCTGATTTCTACCGCGATAATCTCAGGGGCGCCTTCCCCGATTACCCCTTCTGGCTACGCGCCGTGGCCGCGCACCCGTCAAAGGTCTATCCCGGCCGCAAATGGCTGTTCTGGCAATATTCCGGCTCCGGCCTGTCGCACGGGGTAAGAGGCCGCATCGACCTCAACGTGTTCCATGGCGACGAGAGGGCCTGGCGGGATTGGGTTGGCGGACGGCAGGACGTGGCCGACGCGGAGTGAGGCAGCTCTTCCCTTCTCCCCTTGTGGGAGAAGGTGGATTGGCGCGCAGCGCCAAGACGGTTGAGGGGTGTTGGACGAAGTGCGTCGGTGCCAAGCTGGAGCACCCCTCATCCGACCGAGCTTCGCTCGGCCACCTTCTCCCACAAGGGGAGAAGGGAGGGCGCCGCGCTATCCCCCCTTTGGTTGGTCTCGAACGTCGGCCCTTATCTGAGGATTCCTTGGAGGTCGTCCCCAGGATTGGATAACGTCGTCCCATGCCGCATCAGCCCGTTGCTCCGACCAAACGTCGTTTCGCCCGCTCGATGCGACGCGAGCCGATGGAAGCGGAAGGCCGCCTGTGGCATGAACTGCGCGGACGCAGGCTCGATGGCATCAAATTCCGGCGCCAGGTTCCGGTCGGCAAATTCATCGCCGATTTCATTTGCGCCGAGGCCAGACTGATTGTCGAGATCGATGGCAGCCAGCACGCGGATTCGCACCATGATGGAGAGCGAGACGCCGAATTGAAGGCGAGGGGCTTTCGCGTGTTGCGCTTCTGGAACGACGACGTATTGCGGGATTTGAAACGCCGTCTGTGACACCATCATCGCTTATGTACGAGATGAAAGTTTGCAGCCGTGGCGGTAGCGCGGTCTTCCCTTCTCCCCCTGTGGGAGAAGTTGGATTGGCGCGCTGCGCCAAGACGGTTGAGGGGTGTTGGACGGAGTGCGTCGCTGCCAAGCTGGAACACCCCTCATCCGACCGAGCTTCGCTCGGCCACCTTCTCCCACAAGGGGAGAAGGGAGGGCGTCCCGCTATGCCTCGACATATTCCGCCAGGCTGACACCTTTGGGCACATCCAGTCCATCGGCGCGCAAGCCTTCGATGTGAAAGCGTATTGCGGCGCGAATTTCAGTTTCCACTTCGGGCACCGTGGCACCAGTCGCGATGCAGCCAGGCAGGTCCGGCACGTAAGCGGAAAAATTGTTTCCGGCTTTTTCGATCACCACCGCGTAGCGCATGTCATCACTCCTTTAAACCGGACTGCTTGAGGATACTGTTCAGGGTTCCTGGCGCAACCTCTTCAGACGGCTTGCCGGCCACGGTGACGCGGCCGGCTTTGATTTGATGCTTATATTGGCGATGGCTGCCCTTGGTTGCAACCAGGTACCAGCCGTCGGTCTCCAGCAGGCGAATAATCTCGCGGACCGTAAGCCGAGGTGGCATCAGCTCCTCAGCTACACCCGCTCGTCGCCCCACAAGTATCGCACTTCTCACACGTGCCGTTCCGCACCATCGTGAAATTGTGGCATTCCGAGCATTCGTTGCCGGTATAGCCCTGCATTAACGACTGCTGGCGCCGGTTGGCGGCAAGCGCTTTGGCCTCGGCTGCTTCTTTCGCGGCTTCGTCGGTGAACAGCTCCGTCGGGTCGGACGCTTCCGCGTAGACGATGTCCTCGACCAGTTCCCTGGCGCGCTCCTCGTAGTCGCGCTTGTAGGCGATGGCTTCGTCGCTGGCCGGCTTCAACGTCAGCACGTTGGAACCGGAGAAGGCGGTCGGGGCGGTACGGACTGGAGTTCCGGAACCCGAACCCGCAAAGCCTTTCGGCTCGGCACCCGACACCAGCTTGACCGGCGAGGCGCCGCGGGTCAGGCCCTTGGAGAAGGGCGTCGCCTTGCCTTCGTTGATGCCGCGCCCGAGCGCGGTTTTGTCGAAGTCCGACTGGTCGACATGGGCGAGGTCATGGCGGCCGAGATAGGAGACGGCCAGTTCGCGGAACACGTAATCGAGGATCGACGTGGCGTTCTTGATGGCGTCGTTGCCCTGCACCATGCCGGCCGGCTCGAATTTGGTGAAGGTGAAGGCCTCGACATATTCGTCGAGCGGCACGCCATATTGCAGGCCGAGCGAGATGGCGATGGCGAAGTTGTTCATCATCGCACGGAAGGCCGCACCTTCCTTGTGCATGTCGATGAAGATCTCGCCGATACGACCGTCATCGAACTCGCCGGTCCTGAGATAGACCTTGTGGCCGCCGACGACCGCTTTCTGGGTATAGCCCTTGCGGCGGTTCGGCAGTTTTTCGCGGTCGCGGTAGAGACGCTCGACGACGCGCTCGACGATCTTCTCGGTCACCTGCACGGCGCGCTGCGCGGCCGGTGCCGCGATCAGCTGCTCGACGGCTTCGTCCTCGTCCTCCTCGCCGTCGGCGAGTAGCGAGGCGTTGAGCGGCTGCGAGAGCTTCGAGCCGTCGCGATAGAGCGCGTTGGCCTTCAGCGCCAGCTTCCACGACAGCATGTAGGCACCTTTGGCGTCTTCCACCGTCGCGTCGTTCGGCATGTTGATGGTCTTGGAAATGGCGCCGGAGATGAAGGGCTGCGCCGCCGCCATCATCATAATGTGGCTGTTGATCGACAGCGAACGCTTGCCGATCTTGCCGCACGGGCTGGCGCAGTCGAACACCGGCAGGTGTTCGGCCTTCAGGAACGGTGCGCCTTCCAGCGTCATCGCCCCGCAGACATGGATATTGGCGGCCTCGATGTCCTTCTTCGAGAAACCCAGCGCCGGCAGCATCTCGAACGAGAAATCGTTGAGCTGCTCGTCGGTGAAGCCAAACGTCTCCTTCACCCAGTCGGCGCCCAGCGTCCACTGGTTGAAGACGAACTTGATGTCGAAGGCCGACTTCAGCGCGGCGTTGAGCGCCGCGATCTTGTCGTCGGTAAAACCTTTTGCCTTGAGCGAGCCGGGGTTGACGGCAGGCGCCTGGTTGAGATTGCCGTGGCCGACGGCATAGGCCTCGATCTCGGCGATCTGGCTCTCGGAATAGCCGAGCGTGCGCAGCGCTTCCGGAACGGCACGGTTGATGATCTTGAAGTAGCCGCCGCCCGCGAGCTTCTTGAACTTTACCAGCGCGAAGTCGGGCTCGATGCCGGTGGTGTCGCAATCCATCACCAGGCCGATGGTGCCGGTCGGTGCGATCACCGTTGCCTGTGCGTTGCGATAGCCATGCTCCTCGCCAAGCTCAATGGCGCGGTCCCAGGCGGCCTTGGCATGGTCGGCAAGCTCCTGCTGCTTGAGATCCGATGCGACCAGCGGCACCGGGTTGACGGCAAGCTTCTCGTAGCCGTCCCTTTCGCCATAGGCAGCGCGGCGGTGGTTGCGCATGACGCGCAGCATGTTCTGCGCATTGCGGTCATAATCGGGGAAGGCGCCGAGCTCGGCGGCCATTTCGGCCGAAGTGGCATAGGCGGTGCCGGTCATGATCGCGGTGAGCGCGGCGCAGATGGCGCGGCCCTCGTCGGAATCGTAGGGAATGCCCGAGGTCATCAGCAGGCCGCCAATATTGGCGTAGCCGAGGCCGAGCGTGCGGTACTCGTAGGAAAGCCTGGCGATCTCCTTCGACGGGAACTGCGCCATCATGACGGAGATTTCCAGCACCATGGTCCACAGCCGCACCGTGTGCTCGTAGGCTGATATGTCGATGGTGCCGTCGGCGTTGCGGTAGGGCAGAAGGTTGATCGAGGCCAGATTGCAGGCAGTGTCGTCGAGGAACATATATTCGGAGCACGGGTTGGACGCCCGGATCGCACCGGCCGAGGCGCAGGTGTGCCAGTCGTTCATCGTCGTGTTGAAGTGCAGGCCCGGATCGGCCGACGCCCAGGCGGCATAGCCGATCTTTTCCCAGAGATCGCGCGCCTTTAGTGTCTTCAGCACCTTGCCGTCCTTGCGGGCGGTGAGATGCCAGTCGCCGTCCTGCTCGACGGCGCGCAGGAAATCGTCCTTCAGCGACACCGAATTGTTGGAGTTCTGGCCGGAAACGGTGAGATAGGCGTCCGAATCCCAGTCGGTGTCGTAGGTCTTGAACGACATCGAGGTGTAGCCCTGCTTGGCGAACTGGATGACGCGGTAAATGTAGTTCTCCGGCACCGCGTCCTTCTTGGCCGCCTTGATCTCGCGCTTCAGCGCGGTGTTGACCGCCGGGTCGAAGCAATCGTCGCCATTGCCTTCGCAGTTGATGCAGGCCTTCATGATCGCTTCGAGGTGCTTCTTGACGATCTTCGAGCCGGTGACCAGCGAGGCTACCTTCTGCTCCTCATTGACCTTCCAGTCGATGAATTCCTCGATATCGGGATGGTCGGCGTCGACAATGACCATTTTCGCGGCGCGGCGCGTCGTGCCGCCCGATTTGATGGCGCCCGCCGCGCGGTCGCCGATCTTCAGGTAGCTCATCAGGCCGGACGAGCGGCCGCCGCCGGCCAGCTTTTCGCCTTCGCCGCGCAGCATCGAGAAGTTGGAGCCGGTGCCGGAGCCGTATTTGAACAGCCGCGCCTCACGCACCCACAAATCCATGATGCCGCCCTCATTGACGAGGTCGTCCTGCACGCCCTGGATAAAGCAGGCATGCGGCTGCGGATGCTCGTAGGAAGACTTCGACTTGGTCAGCTTGCCGGTGAACGGGTCGACATAGAAATGGCCCTGGCTCGGGCCGTCGATGCCATAGGCCCAGTGCAGGCCGGTGTTGAACCATTGCGGCGAGTTCGGCGCGACGCGCTGGGTGGCCAGCATATAGGCGAGCTCGTCGCGGAAGGCGCGCGCGTCATCCTCCGACTTGAAGTAGCCGCCCTTCCAGCCCCAATAGGTCCAGGTGCCGGCAAGCCGGTCGAAGACCTGGCGGGCATCGGTCTCGGAACCGTAGCGCTCGGCTTCCGGCAGCTTGGCCAGTTCCGCCTCGTCGGCGACGGAGCGCCACAGGAACGAGGGGACTTGCGTTTCTTCGACCTTCTTCAACCGTGCGGGCACGCCCGCCTTGCGGAAATATTTCTGCGCCAGGATATCGGCGGCAACCTGGGAGAACTGAGCCGGCACATCGATGTTGTCCAAGCGGAACACCACCGAGCCATCCGGATTCTTGATCTCGGAAAGCGCCTTGCGGAATTCGATCTCCGCGTAGGCAGATTGTCCTGGCTTGGTGAAACGACGCTCGATGCGCATTGGTCCGGTCCCTTTTGTCTACATATAGCGCTTTTCCCAGAGGATTTCTGCCCTCTTGACGAAACGCGCATGTCCGCCGTCTGCCGGCGTTCGAAAACCGCCGGCTCTCATCTTCACAGTCTCCGCCGCCCTGCCGGTCGAACCTCTTGCGAGGTCGCTGTCCAACGCGCTGACGGACCCTGTGGGTCCCTCAAAAACTGAAAACTTTTTGCAACACCCTCAATCGAGGGAAATTCACATTATCTAGCGTCGAACCTACCTGCAAACACTAAATATAGTATTAACAGACAATTTATTCAAGTCCGACAATCCTCCCTTTCGCCCCAAAAAGGCTTCGAAATTCCACGCCTCCGCCGGCCTCGTGAACAGGCAGGAATGCGGGTAAAACGCACATATTCCGGGAAAAAGACCGGGCTCGAAACTTTTCCGGTCGCGCTCTCAACAGGAGCGCATGGCCTATAAAAGGCGACTCGTTTTGCGGCGTCAAGGATTCGTTTGCGTAGCTTTTATGACCCCAACATCTTGTGTGTCACATATGTGGATAACGGGGATAGAAGCGGAGCGCAACGGAGGAGGTTCGGCTCTGCGTGGAGGCGCTTCGGCCGCCGCCTTCGCGGCACCTGACCGCGGCTATGCGCGACTCGGGCTCAGGAGAACCGGTGCGGATCCGTGCAGAAATGGGCGATGACCTGGGAGAGGTCAGGTTCGTTGACCATACGCACTGCCTCGGCGGCCCTGACCCATTTGCGGGTGCGTGCCCGCTTTTCCTTCCACCGGTCGGCGACCTTGTCGACCTGCAGCGGGAACACCAGGACCTCGCATGGCACTTCCTCGCCGGTAGCCAGCACCTTGGCATAGAAATAGCGGCCGGCCTCGTGATGCGAGATCGTGCCGCTCAGGCCGGCCTCCTCGCCGGCTTCGCGTGCCGCTGCTTCGCAAAGCGGCTCCTTTGCTTCCGGCCAGCCCTTGGGAAGCACCCAGCGGCCGGTATCGCGGCTGGTGATCAACATGACCTCCACGCCGTCCTCGCTATCGCGCCAAGGCAGCGCTGCAACCTGCAGGCGACTCGGCACCGCGCCGAAGAGTCGCTGGACCCTTTCGGCCAGATGGTTGTGCGTCGTTGGCCTCGTCAACATCGGAGAAGCTTGCCCCAGCTTCCAGAATCATTTGCCGTCTCATGAATCTTACGGCTAATTATAAGCAATAAAAGTAAAAAATGTTTCATGGACCAGCGAGATTCTGCCGATTTGCGCCGGTCTCGCCCAAATGGGGCGGCCGCGCGAGCATCAAGCCGGCATTTCTCGGCTGCGGATGGTGCCTTGGGCGGGCTGGTTGCAATGAGCGGCGGTGCCGCGAATCAGCCGGCGTGGTCGTCGGCGATCGGCTTCTGGTAGGTGAAGCCCATGTCCCAGGGAAAATAGATCCAGGTGTCCTGGCTGACCTCGGTGATGAAGGTGTCGACCATCGGCCTGCCTTTCGGCTTGGCGTAGACGGTGGCGAAGTGCGCCTTGGGCATCATCGCGCGCACGATGCCTGCCGTCTTGCCGGTGTCGGTAAGGTCGTCGATGATCAGCACGCCGGCCCCGTCATCCACGAGCAGCGCCGGCGTGACCTCCTTCAGCACCTGCAACTGCCCCTGGCTGGTGTAGTCGTGGTAGGAGGCGACGCAGACCGTCTCGATGATGCGGATGCCGAGCTCGCGCGAAATGATGGCGGCCGGAACCAGGCCGCCGCGCGTGATGCAGACGATCGCCTTCCATTGCCCCTTGTTGGCGCCGGCAAGCCGCCAGGCGAGCGCGCGCGCGTCGCGGTGGAACTGGTCCCAGGAGACCGGGAAGGCTTTTTCGGGCAGGGACATCTCTCGCGCACTCCGCAAGCGCGCATTGCGCGCTAGAACATGGTGGAATGCGCGCGGAATTAACTGGAAAGGCTTGGCCTTGGCAAGGGCGCGGCAAAGCGATTGTCCTGCCAGCGATCCCTGTGGACCTAGAGCCTGTTCCATCCCGACATAATCGGGATGGGGCTCTATTCTTTTTTCTTGAGCATGATCTTTCCGAAAACCGGATTCCACTTTTCGGGATCATGCTCTAACGCGACAGGAAGGCCGCCACCGGCGCGGTGCGCAGCACCGTTCGCGTCACCCCGCCGAACAGCAGCTGGCGCAGCCAGGAATGGCTGTAGGCGCCGAGCACAAGCAAGTCCGCACCCGATTCGGCGACCCTGGTCTGGATGATGTCGTCGACTGAGGCGCCTCCGGACCTCAGCACCGAGACGCTGACGGTCGCGCCGTGCCTGGACAACGAGGCGGCGATCTCGGCGCCGGCCGTTTCCGGCGCCTCTTCGAGCGTGTCCGGCGGGTCGATGACGACAATGTCCGTCTTCTCGGCCTCGATGATGAAGGGCAGGGCATCGAAGGCCGCGCGCGCGGCTTCCTTGCTGCCGTTCCAGGCGAGCAGCACGTGCTTGAAGCTGGTGACCAGCGGACCCGAATGCGGCACCACCAGCACCGGCCGGCCGGCATCGTAGACCAGCGTGTCGACGTCGGCGCTCGGATCGCCGCTCGATTCGAGCTGCGCGGCGATGATCAGGTCCGCGGTGCGAACGGTCGAGATGCCGGTCAGCGCGCTGTCGCCGGAAAAACTCTCGAGGCTGCGCCATTCGAAGGAGAGGCCGGAATTCTCGACGCGCCTGAGAAAGGCCGCCTGCAATTTCTCGGCGCGCTCCCGGTTCATGTCGGCGGAAACCTGCAGGAACTCGGTGTCCGGAAAGCCGGTGGCCGAGGTGTAGGGCACGGGCAGCGCCTCGGCATGAATGCCGATCAGATGACTCTGGAACCGGCTGGCCAGTGGAATCGCGCAGTCGAGGACGCGCTCGGCGTCCGGTTCATTCTGCAATATGGCGACGATGGTCTTGAATCGCATGGCAGTCCCTCATTTCTTACGGCGATCCTACCCGTGACAAACGTCACTGCGCGATGCTTGGTTCCGACACACCGGCCGATCAGCCCACCCTGCTTGCCTTGGTCAAACCCGCCACCATAGCCTGGACGTCGATCCGTGCGGCATCCAGCGCCTGCTGGCTGCGGGCGCGTACCACGAGTTCGGTCCAGAATTTGCCGTCGCCATATTTAGGATAGGAGCCGATGATCGTGTCCGGATGCGCCTTCTGGATGTCACCCAGCGGTCCGCCGATCAGGCCTTCGCCGAACGGACATTCCACGGTGGCCGACAGCATTTTGGTGCCGGCCCGCAACGTCGGCACGACATTGTCGAGCATCGCCTGGAAAATCGCCGGCACGCCGGCCATGACATGGACGTTGCCGATGCGAAAGCCCGGCGCAACCGACACCGGATTGTCGATGTGATCGGCCCCACGCGGCATCCGCGCCATGCGCTTGCGCGCTTCGGTGTATTCGATGCCGCGGGCGGCGTAGCTTGCTTCTAGCAGGGCGTAGGCTTTGGCGTCGTATTCGCACGGCACACCAAAGGCCTTGGCGATGGAATCGGCAGTGATGTCGTCATGCGTCGGGCCGATGCCGCCGGTGGTGAAAACATAGGTGTAGCGGGCGCGCAGCGCATTCACCGCAGCGACGATTTCGTCTTCCTCGTCCGGAACGATGCGCACTTCCTTCAGGTCGATGCCGATCGCCGTCATGATGTCGGCGAGGTGGCCGATGTTCTTGTCCTTGGTGCGGCCGGACAGAATCTCGTCGCCGATGACGAGCATGGCGGCGGTGACGATTTCGGTCATGGCGGGCTCCGGCAAACGGGTCGCCTGAGATAGCGCGGCGGACCGCCGGCGGCAATGCCGCCAAACGACGGATCCACCTGTGCCACCTCTCTTGCGGTGGAACCTGCGGCGGGTGATGCTGCGCGCTGGTTCGGGCGCTGAGTGAAAAATGCCGGTATTAATTCTGCTATTGCTGCTCGGCGCGCTATTTCTGCTGGTGCTGGTCGTGGCAGCCTATCCGCTGCTGGCGACGCGGCGGATTGCGGCGAAAGCCGAAAGGCTGGTGCCGGCCAGCGGCAAATTCATCGAGATCGACGGCAACCGCATCCATTATGTCGAGACGGGCGAGGGGCGGCCGATCGTCTTCCTGCACGGCCTCGGCGCGCAGCTTCATCATTTCCGCCACACGCTGTTCGGACGTTTCGGCCTGAACTATCGGCTGATCGCGCTCGACCGCCCGGGCTCCGGCTATTCGGTGCGGGCCAGGGGCGCCAGCGGGCGGCTGCCCGAGCAGGCCGAAATCGTGCGGCGCCTCATCGAAATGCTGGGACTGGAAAAGCCGCTGATCGTCGGCCATTCACTGGGTGGCGCCATCGCGCTGACGCTGGCTGTCGAGCATCCCGAGGCGATTTCCGGCATCGCCTTGCTGGCGCCGCTGACCCATATGGAGCCGGACGCGCGCGAGAAGTTCGGCCCGCTATACATTAAGTCGCCGTTGCGGCGCCGAATCATGGCTCATACGGTGGCGATCCCGGCGGCTCTCAAATATGCAGAACGCACGCTGGCCTTCATCTTCGCGCCGGAGACGGCGCCGGCCGACTATATGGTCGAGGGCGGCGGCTGGTGCGGGCTGAGGCCCAGCCATTTCTACGCGACATCGACCGATGTCGTGGCCATCGAGCACGACCTTGGCCGCATCGAGCAACGCTATGGTGAGATCACCATGCCGGCCGGCATTCTGTTTGGTGCTTCCGATCTCGTGCTGGGCATCGATATCCATGGCTGGCCGGTGGTGGAAAAGATCAGGGGGCTCGATTTCGAGGCTGTCGAGGGGCTTGGCCACATGCCGCAATTCGTCGAGCCGGAACGGGTCGTCGCTTTCATCGAACGCATTGCCGACCGCGCATTTGCGCCGAAGTCCGACACCAGCAGCTGACACGCTCCCGGAACCTCACGCATTCCTCACGCAAAGGTGTCCAAGCCTGCCCACCTTAACAATTTTTAATGCAACCTCGGGCCGAGCCACAGGTTGTAGACCCGTCGCAGAAAGGCGACGACATCTGAAACCTCCCCCGAAACGGAGAAGACTTTATGATTACGAAAATTCTTGCTGCCTCGGTGTTCGCACTCGGCATCGCCAGTTCGGCGATGGCCCAATCGTCGGACACATACTCCTCCCAGACCCGTCATCGCCCGGTCTACGAAAACGAGCAGCCGGTCGATCGGAACACCACCGGCAGCATCTATGGCGGGAACTCGGGTCCGGGCACTCAGGTCATTCCAAGCCCGCTCGGTCCTTGCGCATCGCACACGCCTGGCCCCGACGCCAACGCCAACACCAATGTCAACGATCAATACTGCGGCAAGTAATCGGCCGCGATCTCGGCCGGCAGGGTGCCCGCCTCGGGCATCCCGGCCGCCGGGAATACCTCAACCTAATCACGATGTCGGCTATTCCTTCACGGCTCCGGTCATCGAGGAAACATAGTGTTCGACAAAGAACGAATAGAGCACCACCACCGGCAGTGAACCGATTAGCGCTCCCGCCATCAGCGCCCCCCATTCATAGACATCCGAGCGCACCAGCTCTGTGAGCACGCCGACCGGCACAGTCTTGTTTTCGGACGACTGGATGAAAGTCAAGGCGTAGATGAACTCGTTCCATGACAGGGTGAATGCAAAAATGCCGGCGGAAATCAGGCCCGGCACCGACAGCGGCAGCACGATCTTGGTGAGGATCTGCCAGCGGCTCGCCCCGTCGATCAGCGCGCATTCTTCCAGCTCGAACGGGATCGAGCGGAAGTACCCCATCAACAGCCATGTGCAGAACGGGATCAGGAAGGTCGGATAGGTGAGGATGAGAGCGAAGGGCGTGTCGTAAAGCCCAAGGTTGAACACCATCACCGACAGCGGAATGAACAGGATCGAGGGCGGCACGAGATAGGCAAGGAAGACCGCGAGGCCGACCTGCCGCGCCCCGGAAAACCTCAAGCGCTCGATCGCATAGGCAGCGAACACCGCAGCCAGCAGCGACAGGAAAGTGGCGGCGGTCGAGATGATGATCGTGTTGAGCAGCCAGCCCGGATAGGACGTCTCGAAGAGAAGATAACGGATATGCTCGAGCGTCGGATGCACCACCCAGAACGGATTGAAATTGGCGTAGTCGGTCATCTCGAGATTGGGCTTAACCGCCGTGATCGTCATCCAGTAAAATGGAAACAACAGCACGATGACGAATACCAGCAGCGGCAGATAGACCGTCACCACGCGGCGCGGCACGCTCTGCAGGTAGCCCATGCCGCCTTCGTCGAGTTCCGGGCGTTTGCTCGTTTCGATCGCGGTCATATCAATCTCCGCCGCCCTGCTGCCATTTGCGGCGTTGCAGGCCGAAATAGCTGAACAGGATTGCTGCCAACAGGAACGGGATCATGGCCACTGCGATCGCGGCGCCTTCGCCAAGCTGGCCTCCGGAAATGCCGCGCTGGAACGACAGCGTCGCCATCAGATGGGTGGCATTCACCGGCCCGCCGCGTGTCAGCACATAGATCAGCTGGAAATCGGTGAAGGTGAACAGCACCGAAAACGTCATGGTTATGGCGATGATCGGCGTCAGCAGCGGCAGCGTCACATAGCGGAACAATTGCCAGCGGCTGGCGCCGTCGAGCGTGGCGGCCTCGTAGAGCGACTGCGGAATCGTCTGCAGGCCGGCAAGCAGCGTGATGGCGACGAAAGGAATGCCGCGCCAGACATTGGCGGCGATGACCGAAGCCCGCGCATTCTCCGGATCGCCGAGGAAATTGATGCGATGGTCGATCAGGCCCATTTCCATAAGCGCCCAGGACAGGATGGAGAACTGCGAATCGTAGATCCACCAGAAGGCGATGGCCGACAGCACCGTCGGCACCACCCATGGCAGCAGGACGATCGCGCGGAAGAACGACTTGAAGGGCAGGTTCTGGTTGAGGATAAGCGCCAGCCAGAGGCCGAGCGCGAATTTCAGGATCGAGGCGCTGATCGTGTAGAGCAAGGTGTTGAAGACGGAGAGCCAGAAGACGGCGTCATCCCATAGATATTCATAGTTCTCGAAGCCGATGAAGATGCCGGGGCGGCCGATGCGGGCATCGGTGAAGCCGAGCCAGACGCCGAGCCCGAGCGGATAAGTCAGGAAAACCAGCAGCAACGCCGCCGCCGGCAGCATGAAGCCGAAGCCAAGCGCGTTATGACTTTCAGACACAAACGTCAGAATGCGCGACAGCGTCGACCGGCGTGGCTGAGCGGCAGCGGAGGTCACGGCCATGGGTCGGCTCCTCTAAGGTCTCATTGATCGGCCGGGCGGCCGTGCACGATTGCCGAACCGGGCAGCGCGGTCGCGGCTGCCCGGTTGAGCTCGGCTCAAACGCGATAGTAGCGGTTTGCGCGCTTTTCGGCCTCTTCCATCGCCTCTTGCGGCGTTGCCTGGCCGGTCACCGCCTTGGCGAACATGTCGACCAGCACATAATCGGCCATGGTCGCCGCCGAGGCGTAGCCGAGCGGCCCGGCATAGCCGTTGGGCCGCAGCGTCGCCGAGGCCTTGGCGTAGGCGGCATTGTTCGGATCGGCCGTCCACACCGGGTTGTTGTCGAAGGCCTTGAGCGTCTGGCAGCAATAGCCCGCCGAGGACGTGATCCACTGCGACATTTGCGGATCCTCGAACATGAACTGCAGGTAGGCCTTGGCCGCGTTGGGGTAGGGCGTGTAGTCGAAGATGACGGCCGTGGTCACCTGGAACAGCTCGACGGATTTTCCGACCGGACCGATAGGCAGGTTGGTGGTGCGGATGTCCTTGGCTATCTCAGTGAGCTTCGGATCCTTGTCCTTGTTGATCTTGGCGGTGTTGTAGGCGGAAATGCCGTTGGCGATGACGCTCAATTGCCCGGCCAGGAAGGCGCGGTTGTTGTTGACGTCGAGCCAGCTTTCGGTGCCCGGAATGAAAGTCTTGTAGAGTTGCTGCGCGTATTCGATCGCCTTGAGCGTCTCGGCGCTGTTGATCGTCACCTTGCCGCTCTCGTCGACCATCTGACCGCCATGGCTCCACAGCAGCCAGTGAGCGTAGTTGTTGCCGTCGCCGACGCCGTGGCCATGCGTGAAGCCGGCCGGGTGCCCCTTCGCCTGCAACGCCTTGCAAAGCTCGAGCAAGCCTGCCGTGTCCTTCGGAAATTCGGAGAAGCCGGCCTCTTTCACCCAGCTTTCACGATAGACTATGGCATTGCCGATGGTGGCCAGCGGCAGGCCGATGAATTTGCCCTCGCGTGTCGCATATTGGTGCGGTCCGTCGTGCCAGCCGCCGTATTTCGAGCCGAGATATTCGCCCAGCTCCGTCACGTCGTGCAGCTTGTCGGGATATTGATGCGGGTCGTCGAACCAGACCAACATCAGGTCCGGGCCGGAGCCGACATTGGCGGCGACCGCCGCCTTGGGGCGAATGTCCTCCCAGCTTTCCTTGTCGACGCGAACCTCGACGCCGGTCGCTTCGGTGAAGCGCTTGGTGTTGGCCAGCCATTGATCCTCGTCGCCCTGCACGAAAGGTGACCAGCGCAGCAGCCTGAGTTTGGCGCCGTCCTCGGGCTTGTATTTCAATCCATCCTGGGCAAAGGCCGGAGAGCCGATGAGCCGGCTTCCCAAGGCTCCCGCCGCAGCGCCGGCGGTGGTGCGGATCACGTCGCGTCTGGTGAATTTCATGCTCGCTTCCTCCTGCTTATTGTCCCTGCCGTGCAGTCCTACTGCTCGATGAGTGTTTCGAATCGCTGTCCGGTTTCGCCGTGAAAGAGATGGATGAGGCCAGGCTCGGCCGTAAGCCGGATGGTTTCGCCCGGCGTGAAGGAATGGCGTTCCCGGAAATTTGCGACGATCTCTTCGCCGCCGGCGGTGCGGCCGATGAGCTGCACTTCGGACCCTGTCGGCTCGACCACCGCGACGGTGACCGGAATGCCCTGATGGTCGGACAGCCGTAAATGCTCGGGCCGTATTCCCAGCACTACCGGCTCACCATTGCCGATGGAAAGTGCTGAGGCCAACGGGACTGAAATCCCTCCGGCGCCGCGAAAAAACGGCGAACCGTCGGTTGCGATCTCGCCCCTGAGCATATTCATGGCCGGCGAGCCGATGAAACTGGCGACAAAGAGGTTGTTCGGCCGGTCGTAGAGTTCGAGCGGCGGCCCGATCTGCTCGACGATGCCGTCATGCATGACGACGATCTTGTCGGCCATGGTCATCGCCTCGATCTGGTCGTGGGTGACGTACACCGTCGTCGTCTTCAGGCGCTGGTGCAGCTCCTTGATCTCGGCGCGCATCTGCACCCTGAGCTTGGCGTCGAGGTTGGACAACGGCTCGTCGAACAGGAAGACCTGCGGGTCGCGCACGATCGCCCGGCCCATGGCGACGCGCTGGCGCTGGCCGCCGGAAAGCTGGCGCGGATAGCGCGACAGCAGCGGCACCAGCCCGAGAATTTCGGCTGCGCGCTGCACGCCGGCATCGCTCTCTGTCTTGGAAACACCCTTGAGCATCAGCGAGAACGCCATGTTCTCGGCGACCGTCATATGCGGGTAGAGTGCATAGTTCTGGAAGACCATGGCGACGTCGCGTTCTTTTGGCGCAACGTTGTTGACGACACGTTTCCCAATCGCGATCTGGCCACGCGAGATCTTTTCCAGGCCGGCGATCATCCTGAGCAGGGTCGACTTTCCGCAACCCGAAGGCCCGACCAGCGTGACGAACTCGCCGTCGTCTATATCGACGCTGACCCCGTGCAGGACCTCGACGGTCCCAAATGATTTGTAGACATCGCCGATCGCGACAGACGCCATCGATTTCCTCCCGACTGATTCCTGCGACGACTTCGAAGGAAACCGCTTCCTGTCTGGACCGCGACCAAGCTCCTCCCTGGTCACGCGCGACGTAAAACGGTAGCGCTACCAAACCGGCCTGTAAAGCGACCCAAGTCTAATTGAAGACCTCGTCCTAATCCGAAACCTCGGTTTGCGGCCTGTCACGGCCATCGGCGAGCTCGTCGTGCCATTTGCCGTCGGCGTCCTCGTACTGGATGCCGTCGGTATTGCCGGCGACCTGCTGTTCGGCCGAAGCGATCTCGGCGGCGCGCAACGCGTCCTGATGGGTGGGGAACGTTTCGGAGAATGTCGAGCCGACCTTGTAGGCCCAGCCTCCGTCATGCTCGACGATCTTGTAGGTCAGTTTCGCCATGAAACCCTCCGGTTGAAAGCCCGTTGCCTCAATGCAGCCTATCGTCGGCCAGTCTGTCGTCTGGCAGCCTGTCGTCTGCGACCAGCACGTCCGATTCCCTGGCGGCTTCGATCAATGCCCGGCGCGCATCCGCCGTCGAACGATAACCTTCCAGCACTTTTAGGCAAGTGTCGAGGGCATCACGATGACGCGGCCCACGATTGAGTGGCCAGACCGTCATCAGGCACTCCGCCGCCTCCTGGGCGCTGCGGATATGGCGATATTTGCCGACATGGCCGAGCTCGACCACGACAGGCTTTTCAAATGGCTTGCTGTCCATCATCGCCGCCAACGCGGAACGGCCGATTTGGTTGCAGCTATTTTAGCTCAGGCGAAAATAGCTCAATAGTCGCAATCGTTGCGCAGCCAGCGTGCGTTCGCCCAGCCGGTGCGGCCGCCGAAATCGACCTGGTACCAGTTTCCGCGGCGGTCGAAGATCTCGGTTTGGTCGCCGTTGAACAATTGCCCGATCATGCGCGACGACGAGTTCGGTCGCGCCCGAACGGCGAGAAAGCCGCTTCCCGTTGCCAGACTGTAGTGCCTGGAAAGACCGTGCACCGTACCTTCGCAATATTGCGCCCCGGCCGGCGTCGATGCGGCGAACGACAGCCCGGCCAAAACCGCGGCTACGACCGCAATGGAAGTCCCCCTGAACGACATGTCTCTGCTCCCCCGACCCGCCGCGCTCAGCCGCAGCCCTGGCCACTCTACACCGGCAGAGGATTAAAGCGAAGCTATGGTGCCCTATCCAGTGAGACGAACCCGCCGCCGTCGGTTCGCCGCCTTCATCCAGTGCTGCCCCGCATCCAATGCTGCATCGTCGTCACCGAGCGGGCAAGCTGCGGCGCCGGATGGATCTTCTCGCCGAAGGCGGCCGCGGCGCGCCAGCCCCAGCGCGGATCGGCAAGGAAGGCGCGCGCCAGCGCCACCATGTCGGCGCGCCCATCGGCGACGATCGCCTCGGCCTGTTTCGGATCGTCGATCAGGCCGACCGCCCGCGTCGCGATGCCGGTGGCCTTGCGCATCGCTTCGGCCAGATGCACCTGGTAGCCTGGGCCGGTCGGCAGCTTCTGCAACGGCGAGTTGCCGCCGCTCGAGCAGCAGAGATAGGCGACGCCGACCTCCTTCAGCGCTTTTGCCACTTCGATCGCATCCTCGACCTCGAAGCCGCCATCGACCCATTCCTTGATCGACAGACGCGCCCCCAGCATCAGCCTGGGCACCGCCTGCTTCACCGCCTTGGCGATCTCGACGGCGAAACGCATGCGGTTTTCCAGCGAGCCGCCCCACCGGTCGGTGCGCCGGTTGGAGAGCGGCGACAGGAACTGGAAGATCAGATAGCCATGCGCGGCATGCAGCTCGATGAAGTCGAAGCCGGCGCGCTCGGCCCGCCGTGCCGCTTCGGCGAAGCGTTCGATGATTTGCAGGATCTCGTCATCCTCCAGCGCCCGCGGCACTTGCCAGCCGGTGTCGTAGGCGATCGCCGAGGCCGACACGATCGGCCACGGATCCTGATCGGCGTGCAGCGGGCCGCCGCCCTCCCAAGGTTTGCGGTTGGAGGCCTTGCGGCCGGCATGGGCAAGCTGCGTACCGAATTTCGTGCCCGGCGCGGCGACGCGCTTGGCTGCATCCAGCGTGCGTCGCGCCGCCGCCTCGTTGTCCTCGGAATAGAGGCCGAGACAGCCATGCGAAATGCGGCCGCGCCGTTCGACGTCGGTCATCTCGACAGTGACCATGCCGGCGCCGGACATCGCCAGGTTCATCCAGTGATAGAGGTGCCAGTCGCTGGCCGAGCCGTCCTCGGCCGAATACTGGCACATCGGCGCGACGGCGATGCGGTTGGGGAAGGTGAGGCCGTCGAGGGTGATCGGCTGGAAAAGAGATGAGGTCATAAAAAACTCCGGAAAGGGTTGCCGCTATTTAGGCAGCCACTTGCAGATGCGCCAGACACGAGAGGGTGAACCGGCGCACTAGACCAATGGCTGGCCGGATTGCGTGAACCACCGTTCGCGGCTACGCCTTGCCGCGGCATCAGGGAGTCCACCATGGAAGATCGCATTCGCATCCGTTCTGAGGAAGTGCTTTCCGACGAATGGGCGGTCTTGAAAAAGACCGTCTTCGACTATCGCCGGCGCGACGGCAAATGGGAAACGCACACCCGTCAGACCTACGATCGCGGCGACGGCGCGGTGATCCTGCCTTTCGATCCCCAGCGCTCGACGGTGCTTCTGGTGCGGCAGTTCCGCTATCCGGCCTATGTCACCGGCCACGGCGAGCCACTGATCGAGGCCTGCGCCGGCCTGCTCGACGAAGACGATCCCGAAACCTGCATCCGCAAGGAGGCCGAGGAAGAACTCGGCTACCGGTTGAAGGACGTGCAGCGGCTGTTTTCGCCCTATATGAGCCCCGGCAGCGTGACCGAGCGGCTCTGGTTCTTCGTCGCCCGCTATTCGCCCGCCGACCGCGTTTCCGACGGCGGCGGCGCGCATGACGAAGGCGAGGACATCGAGGTTCTCGAAATGCCGCTCGACGAGGCGCTGGCCGGCATCCACAACGGCAGCATCATCGACGCCAAGACCATCATCCTGATCCAGCACCTGAAGCTGAACCCGATCGGGGGGTGAGGGTGGTGGAGTTGGGTTGAGCGTCCTGGGCTCCGAGAGGCGAAGGATATCAAACGAGACCAATCTGGTGCGGACGACGGGAATCGAACCCGTACGATCAGAGATCGAGGGATTTTAAGAATTTTCCGAGCGGTATTCGCTCATGTACCCTTATAGTCGGAAACCCTTGGAAATTCGGGCTTTTGCTAGGGATTTTTGTAAGGGTGAGTTGATATAAAATCATATTCGGGTACAACAAATGTGTACCCCTACGTGTACCCTGGCCGACTCAAGGGATTTTTGTCCACATGCCATTTCTTTCTGAGGATTTCGTCCGCCGCATCAAACTCGAAGGCCGTGACGAGGCGCTATTCCGCGACACCAAACTCACCGGCTTTCTACTCCGTGTCCGCCGCCGGGCCGACGGCTCGCTCGCCAAGACCTTCTTCGTCTCACACCTTACGCGCGGGGCCGATAGCAAGCCCAAGCGGCGCAAGGTCGTTATTGGCGATTATGCCACTTTCCCCGCCGAGGACGCACGCGAGGAAGCGAAGAAGATGCTCCAAGCCGTCAAGGTTGGAGACGATCCGGCGGCGATTCGCGCCGCGAAGAAAGCGCAGCCGTTATTCGAGGAACTGGTCACGGATTTTCGCCGCCACCATATCAACAGGAAGAAGCCCGGCACGCAAAAGGACTATGAGGGGCGCATCCGCCGGGTGCTGATGCCCTTCTTCAAGGGCAAGCGGGTTGTCGACATTACCACGCCGACGGTGAAAGAGTTTCACCGCAAGAAGCGGGCCAACCCGACAGACGCCAATCGTGGCCTTGCCGTGCTTTCCGCGATGATGACTTTTGCGATCGAGGAAGGCATCCGACAGGACAATCCCTGCCGAGGCGTCAAGCGCAACTCCGAAACGGCGCGCGATCACTGGCTTGATGAGCATGATCTGCCGAAATTCCTCACCGCCCTCACCGACGTCGAGGGCGCGGCCGGCGAGTTGATACGCTTTCTTGCCGTCTCGGGCTGGCGTGTTTCCGAGGCGCGGCTGCTACGATGGGATGAGGTTGACCTTCAGCGGCTGGTTGCCAAGCTTGGCGACACCAAGACCGGCGCTCAAGCGCGGTCGCTGGCGGCCGATGCCGCCGCCCTGATTGACCGGCAGGACGGTCGCGTCGGCTATGTTTTCACCAACCGATCCGGCCTCTATCCGATCTCATACAAACACTTGCGGGAAGTGCTCGGGGACGTCTGCAAGCGCGCCGAGATCAAAGGGATCACGCCACACGTTCTACGGCACTCCGCTGCGACATGGGCGGCAGTTGGCGGCGCTCAGGCACATGAATTGCGCGAAGCGTTCGGCTGGAAAACGTTGGCCATGACGAACCGCTACGTTTCTAAAAGCGAGAGTCTTGGACGGCGCGGCGCTGAAAGGGCTGCAAGCGCGATCAACATATTCGGCAGGCCAGCGGCCGAGGTTGTCGCGGCGATAGGCAAGCCGTGATGGGCGGTGATCGTATCGGCTTTAAGCATCCGCTGCCCGACGAAGTTCTGTCGACGCTATGCCGCATGCACCTCAGCGGCGATCTCAAACAGCTTGAGCCGGACGATATCAAGGACGTATGCCGCCGGTTGCTCGACTTTCTTCCCGATCGTTTGGAACTCAAAGCGCGCGGCCGTCCATCCACCGACTACCAAATGGCCGGCCGGTCTGTGGAGTTCTGGATCAATCGAGGGATTCCGATGATGGAGGCGCGGGCAATGGTTGCGAAAAAGAAGGGTTGGTCCCGAGAAAAGGTTGCGCGAGCTCACAGAGATTATCGACCCACGAAAAAATAGAATGATTTTTCTCGTCTTTCAGGCGGGTTTTTTTCGGCATAGCTAGATCAGCACCGTTCATTTCCGTTGAGGAAGGTGCTCTTCAAATGACCCCCACTGCCGTGCTTTTCGGTGCTCGCAGCGCGTTCTGGACGAGCCAGGGACATACTGGCCGCGCTTTGTATCTCGCACTTGCCGCCGATTCTGAACTGCCAGATAACCTGCTTCAGGAGGATGTCGCGGCAATCCTGAACATCGATCCGGCTTCGGTGAAACAGCGACGCGTCAGAGGCGAAGAACCCAGCTTCTTGAAGCCCAGCGGCAAAATCGTTCTGTATCCGAGAAGTCTGTTTTGCATGTGGCTCGCCGACACGCTCGTCGATCGACGAAGCCCGGAACCAATCCCAGCATCCGATCGATACACCCAGGCGCCCAATCGGCTGTCTGCCACTGAAACCTGAGAAGCCGTCGCGACGGGGGACGCGGCGGCTTCGAAGGGACGTGTTTTCGGGGTGGAACCACCCGAAATATGGTCTCTCCGCTTTCCCGCGTCAACCAGGCGTGTCGGCTCCAATGAAAGGAATACTTTCATGGAACCCGATACTTCGAAATCCACCGCCCAGCCGCAAGTGCTGCCCGAGGATGTCGCCGACGAGCTCGACGCCGTCGGCTCCGATCTGCTCGCCGTCAAGGAGGTGGCTGTGAAGATCGTCAACCTTGCCGACAGGCTGCGCGAGGAGACGACGGTCGCCTTGGGTGGGGCCGGCTACGAGTGGCACCAGAAACTGCCGCCCGATGTCGCCGATCTGATCGACGATATCGAGGATCTGGCTAGCCTCATCCGAGGAGAGGCGGGCTACGCCTGGCGCAAGCTCCGCGAGCTGGCGGAGGACGGCGGATGACCGGCGATCTCGCCAAACTGCGCCAATGCCTGCTCATGCTTAGCGGCGAGCATGACGGCGAGGTGGTGGCGGCTGCACGGGCGATCAACCGCGTGCTCGCGACGTCCGGCCGCGATTGGCACTGGTTGGCCGGCAAGCTGACTGACAGCGGAGCCGAGAAGGCGGAGCGCAGGTCCGGCTCTGATGACGCCGGGGGCGATCTCTACGAAGATCACCGGGATGCCGCCGGGTGGCTGATCGAGCGGCATTGGCGCCGCCTGCGTCCGAAAGACCTCGACTTCCTCGCCACCATGCAGGACTGGCGCGGCCAGCCGACCGAGAAACAGGCCGCCTGGCTGGCCGACCTCTGCCGTCGCTTTGGATATGCACCATGAGCCGGGATGTCCTCGCCGCTGCCCTCGACTATGCCGCTGCCGGCTTTCCGCTGCTCCCCATCAGCTGGAATCCGAAAACCGGAAAGAAAACACCCTGCATCAAGGACTGGCCGAAACTGGCCTCGACCGATCCCGACCAGATACGGCACTGGTTCGGCGAGCAGTTCCCGCACGCCGGCATTGCCGCGCTGACCGGCGAGCGGTCCGGCCTCGTGCTGATCGATGTCGATAGCGCCGAAGGCCACGGCGTGGACGGCTTCAAGAGCCTGCGCGACCTCAAGAAGAAACACGGCCTGAATTTCGACCACGTGCCGTGCGTCGTCACGCAATCCAACGGTCACAACTATCTCTTCCGCCTGCCGCCGGGCCGCACCGTCAAGAGCGGCACCAGCGTCCTCGGTGCCGGCATCGACGTGAAAGGCAGCAACGGCTGCTGTGTCCTGCCGCCGACCCGGTTCGATCCGAAACGGCCTTCCTATGACTGGCTGAACGGGTACCGGCTCCCGGACGCGCCCCGGCTGCCGCCTGAGATCATGGCTCGGCTCAACCGCGACAAGTATCAGTCCCTGCTGGACGCGGCCTGCGAGCAGATCGTGAACGCGCCGGCCGGCAAGCGCAACGACACCCTCAGCCTGGCCGCCTACAATCTGATCCCGCACGCCTTTGCCGCCCGCCTCAAGGACGAAGAACTCAGGACCAGGCTCACCGAGGCGGCGCTCGAGGCTGGACTGGATCGGCTGGAAACCGAGAACACGATCGACAGCGCCTGGCGCAAGCGGCGGCAGGAACGGGAGCGGGGCAAGGACGGAAGCAAGCCGGCCAGCGGCGGCGAGGCACCGCTCTATGCCGAGACCGAGCCAGCGGCGGAAGCGGTTGATGGAGCCGCGCTGCTGGACGAGATGACCAGGGCCATCCTGACCTATGTCGATCTGACAGAGCACGAGGCAACCGCAGTCGCGTTCTGGGTGATGCACACCCACCTCACCGATGTCGCCGAGCACAGTCCGCGCCTGCATCTGACCTCGCCGGTCAAGCGCTGCGGCAAGACCGTGCTCCTGAACGTCATCAAGCTGCTCGTCCCGAAGCCGCAGACAATGGAGAACACCTCCGTTGCGGCGCTGTTCCGGCTGATCGCGCTGGCGCAGCCGACAATTCTGATCGACGAGGCCGACAGCTTCCTGTCCGGACGCGACCATGCCGACCGTGACGATCTGCGCGGTATCCTGAACGCCGGACACCGGCCGGGCGGATGCGTGCTACGCACAACCGGCGACGAGCACACGGTCGCGAAATTCCCCGTCTATGGCGCCGTTGCCATTGCCGGCATCGGCCATCTGCCGCCGACGCTTACCGATAGGTCGATTGCCGTTCGCCTTCAGAGGAAGCGGAAAGGCACCGCAAAGGCGCGGCTGCGCGAGCGGCACGCGGGCGATCTGCGGACCTGCGCGGCCAGGGCGGCGCGCTGGGCAGCGGATAACCGCGAAGCGCTGATCGACGCGGACCCGGAACTGCCCGCTGCGCTGGATGACCGCACCGCTGACAATTGGCGGCCATTGATCGCCATTGCCGAGAACGTCTCCACCGGCTGGAAGCAGAAGGCCGAAAGGGCGGCGCTCGCGCTCTCCAATATCGAGCCGGACGAAGAGGACACGGCTGTCACGCTGCTCGGTGATATCCGCGAGATCGTCGGCATGCACGACAGGATCAAAACAAGTGTGCTGCTCGCCGCACTGCATGAGCGACCGGACCGTGACTGGGGCGAGTGGCGGCACGGCAAGCCGATGAGCGAGCACGCTCTGGGACGGCTGCTGCGGCGGTTCGGCATCCATGCCCAGCGGTTGGATTTCGGCGGCCCCGGTAATGACCGCGATCAGGCGCGTGGGTTCAAGAGAGAGCACTTCGAAGAAGCCTTCGGGAGGTATTTATGATGAGAAGCCGCCTCCACCCCCCTTTCAAAGTGTCCAAGTGTCACAAAGCCTTATCGCGCAAGGGTTTGTGGGATTTTCAAAGCGTCACGACGAGACGCTTCTGTGACGCTTCGCAAAACAGCGCAATCCCTTGTCCCGCAAGGGTTTGTGACACTTGGACACTTTGAAAGGGGGGAGAGAGCCGCCTTTCAGAAAACGGCGACGCGGACGGCCGGTTTCGGTCCGCAACCAAGGAGTAAAGTGACCATGAAGATCAGCGAACATTTTGCATCCAACTACCTCAAGGCCGACGACTTGGCGGGCAAGAGACACCATGTCGTGATCGCTTCGGTCGGCACCGAGCCGATCGGCGGCGAGGACCACATCCTCCTGTATTTCCGCGGCAAGCAGAAGGCGTTGGTGTGCAACAAGACCAACGGTGCCTATCTGGCTGCGGCCATCTCGGACGAGACGGACGAGTGGCCGGGTCATGAGATCGTGCTCTATCCCACCAAGGTCAATTTCCAAGGAAGGATGGTCGATGCCATCCGCGTTGAGATGCCCCCGAAGGAGCCGCCGAAGGCCGAGCCCGCATCACCGCCGAGGCCGCCGGCAGCCGATGGTGGCAGCAGTGCTCTGCCGGATGACGCCATCCCTTTCTAGCGGGACCGTGGCAAGTGACTGCCAGATACCACGGCTGGATGCCGGGTGGCCAGCGGCAGCACGTGGTCAGCCGCAAGGGTGTGCTGGCCGATCTCGGCGAGCTGCCGGCATGGTTCGGCAGTCCTGACTGGCGCGGTCCGGTGATCTACGTGACCGCCGAACCGCTCGGCGGACTGCTGCAGAAGTGGCGAGCAGCATGCACAAAAGAGGAGAAACCAAAATGAGCTACAGAGTTACCGTCACATGGCGCGGACCGGGCGACGTCCGCAAGAACGCAGCAGAGACTGTCGCCGATCCAACGCAGGCCGGCGAACTGCTTGCCGGTTCTCAAGCTCCGCAGGGCTGGACGACCGCCTTTGTGGCCGTCGTCGAACTGATCGACAGGCCGGTTCTGGCGGCTGCCGCAAGGGAGGCTACTTGACGTGTTGGGGACGGAGCCGACACCTAGTCCGTGCCGGCTCCGTTTGCCACGCGGGAGGAGTTGTCTACCTACTGCATTGCGGAGGGAAATAGGCATCGATGGCTGATCTGCTCGCCATCGCCGACCAGTTGATCGAGGCCACGCGCCGGCATCTCGACCAGTTGCTTGTGCTGCGGGCGGCGCTGGCCGGTGAGGCAGAACAGAACACCCTCGCTCAATTGCGCCAGGCATGTGCCGATCTCGCGATTCCGCTGCTGTTTAACGAGACCGTGACCGAGGCTGACGCGGCGCGATTGCTTTGCCGATCGAGGCTCACCTTGCGCAACCGGCGTCTTGCCGATCAGCCGATTCCGTTCGCGAAGATCGGCGGCCGCGTCAGCTACCGGCTTATCGATCTGGCCGCTTACCTCGATTGCGAGCGCGAAAAAACCTGCTGACCCGTACCGAAACGCACTGTCGCGATTGTCACGGTCGCTGGCAGCATACAGCAGCTGAATCAGGACCACCGCCATGACCGTCAACATCAATCCGCGAGGCCTCCAATTCGTCCGTGTCGCGATCGCAAAAGCATTGGCCGAAGATGACGCCATGGCGGCACGCAGCGCCGCAGTGCGCCGGTGGGGCCAAGGAAGTCAGCCCGAAGTCATCTTACGGGCAATCGGAGCCGCCACTTATGGGGACGTTGGCGACGAGTTTGCCGCTGCTACGACCGAATTTTTCGCCCTCGTCGCTCAGCAGACCGTCGTCGGTCGCATGGCTGGGATTCGCAGAGTGCCGTTGCGCGTCCGGTTGTTGAACACCGTCTCCGGCTCTTCCGCGTATTGGGTCGGAGAAGGCATGCCGAAGCCAGTGTCCAAGGCGGTCTATGCCGCTGACACACTCGCGGCGCTCAAGGTGGCCAGTCTGAGCGTTGTCACTCATGAGCTACTGCAATCGCCCGACCTCGACTCTGAGATGGCAATTCGCCGTGACATGGCTCGGTCGATCGTCGAAACGATCGACGTTGCCTTTCTCGATCCGGCGAACGCCGGGGTGGCTGACGTTTCTCCCGCCTCGATCACCAACGGCGTCGTTCCGATCGCTGCCACTGCTGACGCCGGCGCTGACCTCAAGGCGCTGGCCGCCGCCTTTGCCGGCGATCTTGATACCGCCTATTTCATCATGAGCCCCGCCCTTGGTGCTTCGCTGTCAAGCGCAGATCGGCCGAACGTCGGGGCACGCGGCGGCGAGTTGCTCGGCGTTCCCGTGCTCGCCAGCCGCTCGGCCCCGGCCGGCACGATCGTCTTGGCCGACGCTGCCGGAATCGCGCTCGGCGAAGCCGAGGCCGAGATTCGCACCAGTCGGCAAGCAAGTATCGAAATGCTCGATGCGGCTCTTGTGCAAGACGCCACGACTGGCGTCGGCACTGAGATGGCTTCGCTTTTCCAGGCGAACAGCGCCGCGATCCTTACCGAGCGCGCAGTGAACTGGCAGGTTGCGCGACCGGGCAGCGTCGCGCTGATCACTGGTGCAGCCTACTAAGGGAGGCGCGCCGTCATGACCGATCGTTTGGATGATATCGATCCCGATATCCTCGCCGCTCTCAAGGCCTCCCAGCCACGGATTGACGCGCTCGCCAAAGCTATGGCAGGCGATCTCACTGCTGAGCAGCTCGCGCAGCCGGCCAGCCGGCGCCTCGTGCACCTGCTGATCGCCGACCTCGTCGTGGTAATGCGGGATGGCTGATCAAACAGGTCAAAGACCTTCAGGCTCGCGTCGTCGAACTCGAAGCCGGCGGCATCAAATATCTCGGCAGCTATCAGCGCGCGCAGGCCTACCGCAAAGGAATGGTCACCACCTTCGCAGGTGGCATGTGGGTTGCGTTGCGCGACACAGCCGAAGGCGAACAGCCGGGCAAAGCGCTGGATGCGTGGCAACTCAGCGCGAAAGGCGCAAAGCCTACCAAGCGCGTGAAGGCGGCAGGGAGGCAAATATGACGACGGTCGCCGATATCGTTGCGGTCGAAGCGGTGCTTTGCGAGGACAACCGCACGGTGTTCTTCTACGGCCACACCGCGGACGAGGACCAGACGTTCTGCGCGTCGACAACGCTGCCATTGGCGATCACGCCGGCCGCGTTCCTTGTGACCGATTGGCTCGAAGTCGGCTGGATGCACTGGATGCAACAGGCATAGGGGGGAGGGTCAAGCCTCAATGCCGCCGCCCCGGCGGGCCTGCGCGGCCCTAACGCGCGGAATTTTTTTCTGCCGCCAAAAAATCGGCCGAGGGTTTTTCCGGGCATTTTTGGGAAACCGTAGATGGAAAAATGACGACACAGCCAGTCAAACGCGGCCGACCGCCGCACGAACCGACCAAGGCCAGGCGTTTGGCGGTGGAGGTGCTGGCCGGTTCCGCCGTCCCGATCGCGCAAATCTGCGAGGAGCTCGAAATCCCGCGATCGACGCTCTATCGGCACTATCGGCCTGAGCTACGCCGGGGCGCCGCGCGGGTCGAAGCCAAGCTTGTCGGCGACCTTCTGCGCATTGCCGGCGGCAATGATGGCACAGCACTGAAGGCGATCATGTTCGCGCTCCGATGCCGCTTTGGTTGGTCCCGATATATGCCGTCGGTGTCTGACTGAGGCTGCTGCCCTATGAAAGAGCTAGCTGGGTAGCTCCTCCACATTGAGAATTGCCCTTCGAATTGATCGATAGTCATCCAGTGGCACGTCAGTGTGGCCGCCATCGTCAAGTGCAAATAAACCTTCTGTCGCCTTTTGTGTGTTGATCAGCTCAACGTAACAGCCGTAGTCGATCTTGAAAGCATCGTATCGCTGGCCGGGGTCGTCGCGTGAAGAAATGTTCTTCTTCAGAAGATGGACCACACGATAGTCGAATAATCGATCTATAACTTCATTTCTCGTGTTTGCTTTCAGCAGGAAAGCGCGCGCTCTTCGATTACCAATGACTTCGCCGATGATGTATTCGAGAGCTTTATACAATTGTGTACTGGCTTGGACGGAAGCAGCCTTATCTTGTTGATACCAGTCGCGAGCGGCGGCGCGGACATCTGTTATCGAAACCGCCTTGCCGAACGACTTTGTCGCCACCTTGGCTGCCAAGTTCAGAGCGTCGCGCGGAACACCTTCGGCAGCTCGCACAAGCTCGTCAAAGGCAGGCGCCTGCGTGAACGCAATTTGCACCATCTCCTCCGGGGATGAGAATTCCGGCCCGGCCTCTGAGGCCTTTAGGTGTCTGAAAAGCAGCCTTTTAAAGAAGTCTACTGACTTGCCCTGATCATTGTCGAAGACAAGGAAGTCGTCGAGATTTAGATCGGTCGATATGTCTGCGCCCAATTCAAAGCCGACATATTCCCCGCGACCTTTTGGTAGGAAGAAAGAAGATCGGTGCTCGATGGCAGCAATCTTTACGATGAAATTGTCGATAGGAAGCAATGTCCTTCTCAAGAGGTCGGCTAGAAGGGGCTGAAGGTCGACAGGAATTTCGCTCCACTCATCGATTAGCACCCAAATCCTTGGATTGCCGAGCACTTCAAGCAGGCTTCTCAAGGCGCTCTGCACCCTACCGAAATGCAGCGAGAATTGTTCACGCCCGGATGTTGTCCTTCCCGTCTGACGTTCCTCTCCTGCGCTCACGTTTGACGACGCTGAAATGGTCCCGGTGACTGTTGAAAGAGCGCCGACGAGTGATCCCCCGAAAGATTTAGACGCGCTTGAGGTTGACGTTTGCTTTTCCTCGGCAGTGGTGTCGCCAACAATCCGCACTTCGCTAAATGACGACTCGAGATCATCTAGTCTAAGGGTCAGTTGGTCGGGATAATCGGAGCTTGCGATGCGCTCCACGGCAATCCCATAGAGTTCGTTCCCGATAGCTTTCAATACATCGAGAACGAGCCGGACACTTCTCTCAGCCAGCGACCTTGACAGGTCATTGTAGATTGATCCGTCAGAGCCAATCGAGCGCAAATCTAAATAAATCGCGCTTTCGCCTTGGCCTCTTACCAACTCTGCCAAGTATAACAACGCATGGGTCTTTCCAGTCCCCCTCCGTCCATACAGGATTTGATTGTTGCGGGTTCCTAAAATAGTGGTCAATGGCTCTGTGTCGACAAAGGTGTGACTGAGGATATCGGAAGAGACCTTTTCGGCACGCTTTGCGAAACCCAGAAATGCAGTATGTATTCGTGTAATCTTGTCGTTCATGCCCCAACCCCGGTTGATCGCCAACCCCGTATGACTAGCGGCCTTCGACTCGCCGCGATGCAAGATGCCACATTGCCGCCAGATCGTCCAAAAACCAGCGCAACATATCCGCCGCCGTCAGCCGCTCGCGCTTTCCGGCCGCAATCTCACAGAGCGATCTGCCTTCGCCGGCCACCAAAGACACAAGCCGGTATCCGCGCACTCCGAGCAGCGCCCGGCATTTCGCAAGCTCCCGGCCGGCGTTCATCTGCGCGTCGGTGAAGTGGTCCCGTGGCTTGCCGCCATCGACTTGGAAGCGGCCGGGATCGATCGCCTTGACGCCTCGTCCGCCGAGCGCCTCGTAGTGCCGCCGGAAGCGATCAGCCGCCGCGACTTGGGAGGCATCCAATTGGCCGCGCGCCGCCAATGTCGTCACCGCGCTTTCGCGGATGTTGACGACAGCCGCGACCGTTGGCGGGTTCGAGGCGTCGGCGGCATGGGCGCGTGCAAAATTCGGGTTCGGGACGGTGACGGCGCGGAGGCGAGTCTGCGGTGACATGCGGCAAGGATGCCAGATCGGCAGGGCAACGGAAAGCGGGGGCATGTACCCCCACGTGTACCCTAGAGCATTTCTGGCGCACCAGAGTGCTCGCCGCCAAAAGCCATTTTAATCAATGATTTCAATGTGGTGCGGACGACGGGAATCGAACCCGTACGATCAGAGATCGAGGGATTTTAAGTCCCCTAAGAGTGGTGGTGCGGGCGACGGGGCTCGAACCCGTAAGCCATTGAAGGCGAAGGATTTTAAGTCCTTTGCGTTTACCAGTTTCGCCACGCCCGCTTTGTCACGCGGTGACGAATTGGCACACGATTGTCACGCCGTTTGTCACACGCTGGAGCCGTTGATTAGCATGAGCTGCGGCGCGGCTCCACCCTCCAGGGCCTTGAGGTTGTCGAGGAGGTGCTTAGGTGCGAGGTGGGCGTACCCGAGGGTGGTGGTCAGCGACTTGTGACCCATCCACATCTTGACGCGTGCGATGTCGATGCCACGGATCACCTGCCATGAGCAGCATGTGTGCCGGGCGGTGTAGACCACGGTGTCTGACAGGCCCGGGATATGCTCCCGAACCTGACGCCACAACTCGATGATCGACCACTGCGATATGTCGCGCCATGGTCCCTCATCGTTGTACTGGCGCTGCCGCTCGACGGCCTCGAAGGCACGCGTGGTGAGCGGGATGGACCGGGTGACATCGTTCTTGGTCTCGTCGAAGGTGACGATCCGGTCGCGCAGGTCCGTCCAGCGGAAGTTGGTTCCTTCCGAATATGGCCGGGCTCCGGTGTCGACGAGGAAGATGAACAGGTCCCGCTCTCGGTGGCGACCCCACAGGCTGAGCGTCTGGATGACCAGAGCGACCTCATCCTCGGTGAAGAACCGGGTGCGAGACTTCTTGCCCTTGCGCCACGGCAGCTCGGGCTTGAAGACGCCGGCCTGTTTGATCAGGACGGAGATCGCCGAGAGGTAGCGGTTGATGGTGCCGTTGGCCACGGCGCGCTCGTCCATCAGATAGTCGACGAACTCGTTGATCTTGTCGCCGCTCAGCGCCTGGGCGGGAACCGCATTGGTCCCCACCCAGTTGACGAACAGGTCAGCGTTCATGGCCGTGCGGCTGGAGCCCTCAAGGGCGTCCCAGTGGCGCTTGCGGGCCAGCTTCATGACCGCGCCCATGGTGGACACATCCTTGCCGCTAGAGACGGCCGAGGGTGCGCCCGGTGCGGGCTTTCCAGCCTTCGCTGCAGCCCGAGTGTCGAACTCCCACTTCTCGGCCTCGGCCTCGGTGGAGAACTGCTCACGGTGGTCCACGCCGGCCAGCATGAACTTGGCTTGAAACCCATTGCCTCGCGGATAGACCGCCATGATCAGCTCCCTAGGAGTTGGATGAGAGTGTTGTAGACGCGGACGCCCTTCGGCTTGGGCCTGACGATCTTGTTGCGGCGGTCAGCAGGGTCCTCGACGGTCTCGACCAGATCATGGCCGGGCTCGCCTGGGACTGCCGGATGGTCCCCCACTGCGGGCCGAGGATGCTTGAACCATTCGCTTAGGGCCAGCACGTTGCGGCTGACGGCGGTGGACGACAGGCCAGTGCGGCGCTCGATGTCCTTCATCGAGATGCCCGGCTCCCCCATAATATGGAGGAACACAGCGATCTGGCCTGCTTGGATATTAGGGCTCAGCTTACGGAACTCCTCAATGAAGGAGAGCAGGCGGCGAGCGGTCTTGTTGTCGGACTTCATAGATGTAACGTTCATGGCGATCCTCCTCAAGTGATAGTTACAAATTGGAGATTAACTCTTCGCCGCATCAGTTGCAACAGCGGGACGGTCCCTCGAACATCCCGCCGCTGTATATTTGAGATTAGCCGAAGCGCTCGGTGAGCAGCTCGATTGGATAGGCGTTGACGGTGGCTATCCCCATCTCAACCATCGACGGCGGCGCGTCGACCTTGACAACGCCAAGCTGACGCCTGGACGCCTGATGCGTACACCAGTAGCCATCGCGCTGGGTTCCCGAGACTGGCTCGTCCATCAGGCTGATGATTTCCGGGTGGGTCTTGTTTAGATGGCCAAGCACGGTGTCGTAGCCGGCCGGAACGTTCGGGCTGTCCCAAGGTGAAGTGGGCACAGTGGCCGTCGCGGGAGGGGCGCTGATAAAGCCCCCGGACATCACGCTAAGGGCCTCCGCGATCTCTTTGAGATGGTGAATTAACTGTAATGCCTGCGCTGAGGTAATCATTCTACTCTTTCCTGAGGGTGCGAGCGACCACGGCGGGGCGCATGCCGGCTCATTACCGTTCGTTAACATTTGTGTCTACGCGTGAACTGTCCACTTTGGACAGGTTAGAAGATGCTTGAATGATGAGCTGTTCCAGCCTCGTGTAGAAGCCCTTGACAAGTGGTCGGTCGTCGCCAATCAGGATTGGGATAGCTCGCCGACCGGAAATCACCACCTTGATCCTATCCAACTCCACCAGCTCACGAATGTGACGGATCACAGTGGTTCGGGGCAGGCCCGTTGCCGCAGCGAGGGCTGTCACATCCATTGGTCGTTTCTGGTAGTTCCCGAGGCGGATCGCCATCAGGACGAGATGCAAGTTGCGGCCATCACCGAGCTTGTCAAATTCTGCGGCTACGCCGAGAACCAACTCGATAACGGCCACCCGCTTCAATCTTTCCTTGGCTGGTATGTTTGGCATTGGCGTGATCCCTGCACTGGTCCTTTAGAAGGACGTAATGCACGGATTTAGGAGGCGCGAGGTTACCTTCGTAGGGTCTCGCGCCTATCCTACTATGCCACCTGCAGGTGATACCGGGCGTACTTCTGGCCGGTGTGGTCCAGCTTTAGCTCGGTGATGATCTTGTGCCCGAGGCGCTTCAGTTCGAGGACGCGGGCCGGCAACTGGCGACACCGCAGCACACCCTGGGCTTCGAGCGACGTGATGGCACCCTTGCGGCGCAGGAGAGCGAGGACGGACTTTGTCATGGGTGCGGTCGGCTCCTTGGCGTCGATCACCTCGAACTCGTCAGGGTAGAGATAGGCGGTGGTGCCCGTGGAGCTGGCCGCTTCAACCATCCCGTTAAGGTCTGGATCGGCGATGGTCACGGTGCTGCCAGTGGCGAAGCCATCGGTATGGTCGGCCCACATCGGCTCGATGATGCGGATGCGCTGGCCTTTGAAAAATTCATTCTTGAGCTTGAACATTGTGCTGTTGCCTTTTGAGAGTTGCTGAATATTTGGACGCCGGCAGACCACCCGAACCGGGCAGCCGACCAGACGCAAGGAATGTGCCACTATCAGTTGAAGCGGGAGCCGACGACTTCCCAATACTGGCCGCAGCGGGTGCGCCGCTTGGTCAGCTTGGTGCCGTAGGTGGCCGGCCGATACTCGTCAAGGTAGCCACGGAGGAAGGATAGGGCCTTGCCCTCGTTGAAGAACTGCTCGTTGATGGTGTGCATGGTGATCTCCTGTTCTTGCTCCGTTCACGCCGAGGCCCTATTTGCCCTGGCATGAGCGAGATCGAGTTGAAGTTGAGGTGGAGGCGGACGTGGGATGACCATCCCGACGACTTCTCGGGCTTCGCCGAGGAGCAGGGAGTAGGCCGCATCTACAAAATGGCTGGTGGGCCGCAGGGTCGCCGCTGGTATTGGACGATGAATGCCATGATCGGGCACACAGGCTTCAGCCACGCAGGGTTCGAGGACACCCCGCGCGAGGCCGCGAGGGAAGTCGAGGAAATCTGGTTCACAAAAGGGGTGGCAGTGCTGGCCCGGAAGATGGCCGCAAAGGGCCACGAGCCGCTGGAGTTGGACGCTTGAGGATCGGCCTTGCGAAATTCTCGTTTTTGACGTTCAGTGCGTGGCTATGCAGAAATCAGCCGTTGTCGACTTTGTGATTGCGTCCCTCATCGGGGCGGCTCTGTTGGTGCTCGTTGGCTACTTCGTTGAAGCCAGAGAACTAAGTTTCAGCTTTTGGCTAACTCACCCGGTCTGGGTTGGCGCGGCAGCCTGGGCTCTAGTCGGGATACTCATAGGCTCAGGCCTGCGGTATCTCGCCCGTTGAACAGCATCACGCGTCGATCCTCCACGCGGTGACCCTGACGGGCTTGTCGCGGACCACGACCTTGCCACTCCAGCCGGCAAGCAGCCGGGCGACCGTGACGCAGGCCTTGCGTGTCCGATGGAAGCCGAGGAGGCATGACCCGCCGTCGCCGTGTTCGACCTTGAGCGCCCACTTATTCCCGCGCTCGGTGTGGGCGTCGAGCTTCAGGCAAACGTATTTGCTCATTCGTCTTCTGCCTTCCGCTTGTTGCGGCGCTCCCAGTCCTTGATGAGGAACAGCGGGACGCAGTCAGGTGGCGTGTTGGTGATCTGGGCGCGCTTGACGACTTCGGTGGGCACCAGAGCGGGACCGGCGACGACCGTGTTGGCCTGCATGACCTCGATCTCGCCGAGCCCCATGAGCCCGTTGAGCAGGCCGGCCAGTTCCTCGCGGCTGTCGATGCGGATGGTTGCGGTGCCGCTGGGTGGCTGCCCGAGGGACTTGCGGTGCGCCTCGGCGTCGGCCTTCATGGTGAACCAAGCGCGGGCGACGTTGTAGACGATCATGTGCCGATGTTCCCGTTGATGAGGTGGAGGAGTGCCTTCCGCTCGAAGTCTTCAGCCCCGAAGGTTGGAGCCTTGATCCACTCGAAGACCTCCCGAAGGACTGTGTCAGTCGACACGGAGGCGAGCGCGGCGGCGCGGGTGAGCAACTGGTAAAGCTCCACCGCGTCCATGGTTGGGGTGTTGGGCTTGGTGATCATTTGCCTCGGCCCTCTTCCATGGCCTGGGTGACGTGGACCAGCGTGTCCGGCCCGATGATGGTGGCTTGCCGGCCAAACCTCAGGACCGTGTAGCAAGGCCTTAGGTCGCGGTGAGAGAGTGGTGGGGCGACGTCTTGCGCCCCGTTGCGCCAGTTCTTCATGCCGGCTGATCCCACGAGAGATCGAACACGCTGACGAAGAACTCGGCCTCGTATTTGTCGCCCACGGCCTTGACGTAGACCCTGTTGCGGCCGGTCTTCTCCCAGCCCGTCACGATGTACTTCTCGTCGCGGAATGACGTGACCTCGTCGCCGACTGCGACCGAGCGACCACCCTTGTGGAATAGGTGGCGGTTCATGATTGACCCCATGTGCGGTTGAGGAAGTTGTTCCAAGCCTCGTCGGTCCAGCCCATACGGCTGGCCGGGAAATGCGCGCCGGTCTCGACTGAGACGAACGTGCCACGCTCGGTCGGATGCGCTGTGACAACGTGGTAGGTGCCCTGTCCACCTGGCCCTATGCCCTGCCAGCGCTTGGCGCGCTCAGCGTCGGCCTTGGTGTAGGGTTCGAGGTGGACAGGGCTGCATTGCTTGAAGCCGTAGACGGCGAGGCAGAAGTGTCCCTTGCTCATGACCGCACCTCAGCGATGAACGCGGCGGCACAAAAGCCGGCGATGAGAGACCAGAGGGCGGCAGCGATTGCGATTTCCATAGCGGTGCCTTTCGTGGCGATTAGAGGACAGTCCCGATTTAGGGACGATTAGCCGATAACAAAGCCGGAGCTATCGCGCTTAGCCGGACCCTTGGCGTAGAGGCCGACGATGACCCCTTTGGCGTCCGTGAAGCGCATGTCGGTTTCGTCGCCGTCGATGACGGGCCGGTTCATCATGCGTGTCTGGCCTTCGAGGTGATCGCCTGTCAGGATGTCGCGCAGCGCCTTGGTGCGGTAGACCACAGCGATGTTTGTGCCAGTGTCTTTCGCCGCAGCAATGACCGCGTCCTGATAGCGTGGTGACGCCTCAGAATAGGAAAGGGTCAGCGAGTAGTTCGCCGGCAGCGACTTATAGGCTCGCTTGTAGACCTTGGTGTAATCGTAGAATTGCACCTCAGGGAACGCCTCAAATATGGACGCGAAGCGCTGGCCGTCGCGGTAGCAAGGATGCGCGGTTTCCCAAAGGATGTCCGACGTGCCATTAAGGCGCACGGCCGGCTTAAGACCATGCTTGGCAGCCTTGCGGGCAAAGCGACCGATATCCCGCACCAATTCAGCTAGGAAGGCTTCGCGGCTGGCAAGGTATCGTTGCGTCTTAGCAATGCGCGCCAGATTGATGTTTGGCGTGTAGGAAGCGCGGCCGGCCTTGACCAGACAGCCGCCGCCATGGCTTGGATCACAGCCGGCCAGCGTGGCCATGCTGCAGAGATTAGCGCCGCCAGCCATGCGGGCCGGTGCCAAGTACATAATGGCAGTTACAAACTCGCCAGCTTTATCGCCCTTGATAGTCTTGGCGTTGCCACCGGATCGAACCGTTGCACTGTGGAAAGGCTTCATTTGATTGGTCCTTAAGATGTTTCCAAGCATGTCCTTAGGACAAGCCAAGAAACACCATTAGGGAAACTTGCGTTCCCCTTAGGTGTTTGTTGCTGGCCTAACGTGGTGGCCGCTATATGCTTTCCGATTGCTTCGGCTGTGTCCAATTCAAGGACTATTCAGCGCACGGGCCAGCATTTACAGGCCTAGATGCAATCCCTCATGGTCTTAGGTGCCATTCGGTAAACCCCGGTCTTTCCCGGCGTCCGAGGCGACAAACCTCAGGTAAGCCCTTGGTGGGCAGTGTCGGCGATCTCTCTGGCCCTTGGCCCCGGCCGAAGCGCCATCCGCTCCGGTGTCTCTTTGTCTCATAACTGATATGATCCCGCAATAGGGATAATCACATAAACACGAAAAAAGATGGATTATGGGCCTGTTTATAGGCTAAGTTGCTGAAATCATTGATAAACAAAGTTTAGGGAAAACGGACAGATTGCCCGATGTGGCCTAAATCGTGCCGCTTTAGGGCTGAATTAGGCTTGCAAGCCCGGCGCGCTTCACTTGCCGATGTGCGTTGCCGATGTGCCTTGCCGATCACCAATGCCACGGCATGCGCTTGGCTTACGTGGAAACCATGCCTGCCCGCGCTCGTGCTATATACGGGCCAGATCGAGCCCCTGCATGCTGCACCTCATGGGTTGTAGAGGTGGCCTTAGGTTGTGCTGATGGTTGTGATGCATAGGAGCCCGGTCTATCGCTCATGCGTCATGTAATACCATAACAGCAAAACACATAGATTTGCAGGGAAGGATGTGAACAATCCTCACGTTAGGACTACATGCCTATCTGTCCCGCCCTACGTGCTAATCATGAGATGTTATATCCCTTGAACACCATTGATTTCATTGGATAATCCTATGCTATGTGCCAAAGCGTGTGACAATTGGTCGACCTAAGGCACACCACAGGGCACAAGAGGGGGGCACGGGGGGATCGCGCGCTGCCGTATATCTGATCGGTCGCTCGGACTTTTGTTCCAAACATTCCGGTGCCCCTAGAAATCTGCTATCCCAGCGATGTGGCTTCAAAGGGGTATGGAAATGCTTGTCGCCTATGTCGTAGCGGCTATCGTCTCGGGCATGATCAGTTGGTTTATCATGCGCCGATTTCGTGGATGGATTTGGGGGACTGTTGCGTTCGCTTTGGCCCTGACCTGCGGATGGGTCGCAGGCTGGGTCCTCGGTTGGTCAATGCTCCAAGCTGAGGATTTTCACGTCGGGTCAAAGGAGGCAGCGCTGCGCGTCGTTGGAATGACATTTTGCTATTCGGTGTTTGGAGCGGCGGCTGGTCTTTGGGCTGGACGGAAATCCCGGAAGCCTTTACCAAACTGACCAACTACCCGACCTCAATTAGGGTCCCTATGGCTATCCTTTGGTTCTCACCCCCTGTGTACGTCAAGACGGAACAGAAAGGCTTCCGCTACGGGGTCCACCACGTTCATTCTGCGGCTGAGGAACTCGTCTTGTGGACCAAGCGTGGCCCTAGGTGGCAAGAGGCAGTGCACGTCTGTGTGGATGCTATCAGCGGTAAGCTGTCCCCAAAGCAGGCCCGTCACGCGTTCGAGCAGGCTGCCGAGGAGGAGGGTATGCTCTTTCCTGATTAGGACGTCTCATGGCGGCCCTCCATTGGTTCTACCCTCCGGTCTGCGTAAGGGGTGATCGGCCCGGCATGAGGTACGGGATCACTCACGTCGAGGGTGCATCCGAGCATCTCCTCAAGTGGACCAAGCGTGGCCCGAGGTGGAATCTAGCGGTGCGCGTATGTGTGGCCGCACTGGCCGATGAGGTTCCCCCTGAGGAGGCCCGTAAGGCATTCCTGGCTGCTGCCAAGGAGGAGAAGATGTTCCTTCCTGATGTCTAGGGTCTCCTGGGTCCCTCTGCCCCCTAAGCCCACCCTGGGGAGAACTCCAAGGCAGGCTCAGGTGGCTATCAGGTGGCACTGAAGGGTCCCCTTAAAGGTCCCTCTCAGGTGCCACTTAAGGGTCACCTTAAGGGGGAGAACCTTTGGGGTAGTGCTAGTGGTGTCCCTATTCAATCTGAGGGTATCTGAGGGGGTACAGCGAGGCTTTAGCCGAGCCTCACCGTTGCCCCATCCAGTTGGGACCAGACACAGCAGACCCTCCCAGAGCATTCTCCATGAACCTAGCCAGCTCTGCATCGAGCAGCTCAGCCTTACGCTGGTCAGCAGCCACGGTCGTGTTCCGAGACATGCATTCCAGCCAGTAGGCCACACAGCCGGCCAGGGCATCGAGCCTGTCGTCATGCGCTAGGGCACCACGGGCTCTGGTGATCCTGGTCATCTGGTAGAACAGCCGGGTCTTGTTGACCTCGTCAGCCGGGAGGTTCTCCGTGCTGGCGTAGTCCTTCTCGATCACCGTCTCGCAGACCACCAGCCTGTGCTGGTTCATGATCGGCTCAAGGGTGTCGATGATCCGGGCTTCCTTCTGGGTCTTCGACCATTCGGCATCCTCAATCAGGACCGGGTAGAACACCGCGGATTTTGCCCTGAGGAGCTGGGCGAACATGCCGTCACCGAAGTTGGGCTCGACCTTGATGATGTTGACGCCCTGGTCGCGGGCCGTGGTCAGTATCTTGGTCAGGGTGTCATCGCCGTAGCCGGCCGAGCGCACAGCTCCCATGGCTGTCAGGTAGAGGGTGCCGTGGAGCATCTTGACGACGGCCCAGGCGGTCTCGTCCTTGCCGCGCCCCGAGGGATCGACGAACATGGCTGAGCCTTCGTAGTCGAGGTAGTCCTTCTCGATGAAGATGGGGCGGTTGTAGCGGTCACCGGGCAGCCCCACGTTGGGGAGCTTCTCGTGGACCTGTTCAGGACCTGAGCCCCACACAACGGACCTGGGGGCCTTCTTCGGGTTCAACCCCATGACGATGAGGTCGTTCAGCTTCAGCGGGAACTTGTCCTCGTCCGACAGGCTGGTGTCGAGCATGAACTGCAGGGAGAAGCCTGAGCGCCCATAGGACAGCTCACGTTCGCTTAGGTCGACGTCATTGAACCGCTGAGGGTCCGTTGGGTCACCCACGCGCCCACTGTCGAGGTCGAGGTCTCGGCCGATGATCGGGGCAAGTCTCGAGCCGTACTTGGCGCGGCGCTCCTCGTCGGGATACCTGGCTGGCCAGATGCGGACGACGTAGCCACGCTCGGGCAGCTTGTTGTAGATCGACTGCTCGGTCTGAGGGGTGCCAAGGAAGATGATCCGGCCACCGGGGGATAGCACGGCGTCGAACTCTTTGATCTGCTCGGCTAGCTTGTCGCGCTTGAGCTGGGTGTCTGAATTGTTCGGGACTTCGATGTCGTCGGCGATGATGTAGTTGGCGCGCGAGCCGGCGATCTGGGACGTGATGCCCAGGGATTTCACAGAGGGGGCGTGGGAGGCAGCGGCCGGATGGACGTCAAAGGCTACCTTGGACATCCTATCGTCGCCTGTTGGCCGCAGGTGGGCCAGCAATTCCATCTCAAAGATCAGACGGAGCGTGAAGGTCGAGAAGTCGTCGGAGCGCTGCTTGGAGGCCGAGATCACGAGGACTTTGGCCTGCGGGTCGCAGTAGAGGAGCCAGCACACAAAGGCCGAGGTGACCCAGGATTTGCCGACGCCACGGAAGGCTTCGATGATGAGGCGCTTCGGGCCGTGCTGAAGGAATGAGGCGATGTCGTACTGGAGCTTCGTGGGCTCCGCATTGGGCAGGACGTGCTTCCACACGAGGAATAGGAAGTTGCGGAAGTCGTCGCGAATTGGATCTCGCTCCGTCGACAGGTGCGTCGAGGAGGTCAGGGATTTCTTGGTCATCTTCTCCGGTAGTTGGATGGGGCCGTAGAGGCCGGCGGGAGCGCTCAGGACGAGCGTTGTGAGCTTGGGGGCTGTGTGGTTGCTGAGCGACCTAGCGCTCGTCCTGAGGCGTCCGTTAAGCCGCTATGAGCGACTCGATTGCAGGCTTGAAGGCGTCTGCCCAAAGCTGCTGGCCGGCATCGTTGAAGTGGACGATGTCGATGTAGTAGTTCGCGGACCAGTAGGCGAACTGCGGGATGTCGAGTTCCACGAGGCGCTCCGCATACGTCGCGTAGTTGGCGCGGAGCCAAGTGTTGTACGAGGTCCGATAGGTCTCCTGCTGCGTGGTCGCGGTGTCCCGGTAAGGGATCGTTGCGGCGATGAGGAGCTGGCTGGCGTGGATGCCGTTCGCGTAGCTCTGGAAGTCAGCGATGAGCTGCGCGTCCGTCCTACCGTTGGTGATGTCGTTGATGCCTGGGCCACCCATGCAGACGATGTTCTTGGTGAACGCAGCGTCGTACTGGTTGGTCACGCGACCGGCGACGTTCGTCACCATGTTGCTGAGGTACTGACCACCAACGGCCATGTTGACCGCGTAGATCGGCGTTGACACCGACTGGATCAGCTTCTTCGTCCACGTCTGGTTCTTGGAGTGACCAGAACCCTCGGTCCTGCTGTCGCCGTCGAAGACGACCTTGACAGTGGATGAGGTGACAACGTTGCACTGGGCCTTGAGGGCAGCTTCGACAGCCAGGCATTCGGCATCGGACAGGGCTGCCGGATAGGCAACGTAGGCGATGATGTCGAACTCACCGTCGTAGCTGGACGGCGTGGTGGCATTCCACCTGCCGAAACCCTTGCCGGTCACGTTGCCTGCCACAGGGGCCGTGCCCACGAGGAACAGAGAACCGTTGACGCCGAACTGCTTACCTGTCGGACCACCTCTCCAGCGGAGAACGCACTGGTTCAGCGGCGGTACCTTTCGGGGACCCGTCCGTGTGTCGTTGAAGGGCGTCGTGTTGTTGCCCCTCAGACCGACGTTTGCCGTCGTGGTGAACAACGACACAGTCGTCGCGTCTGCCGGGAACGAGCCGTAGTAGTTGTCGTTGAGCGAGAAGTTCGGGGAGAGCAGGTAGAACTCGGTGAAGTTCTCCTTGGCGATGGTCGGGCCGGTGGTGCAGGCCGTGAACTTCGAGCTTTGGTTCTGGACCAGTGCGGAGCTGTCGAACGAGATCGAAGGCGCGCCATTGTACAGAACCTCGGGGAAGACGCCCGGCTGGTTGACCTTGGTCGCCTGCTCTTGGTGGAAGCCGTTGCCCGTCTGATCGTACCACTTGCGAAGCCCAAGAGCGCTGGCACCACGGAACGATGTGGCGGCTGCGGTGTCGAAGTACTTCGAGCCGAAGCTGATGTCCTGCTCAACGTCATCGACGGCGCGCTGAACCCGGATCGCTGGGCCTGAGTAGGCGGCGAGAAGCCTCGTCGTTCCATAGACGACTGCTGGGGCTGTCGAGAGGACCGGCAGATAGGTCGGATCGACAACGACCGGAGGTGGCTCGGACGGAGCTGCGACCGAGGTAGAGGACCACAGGACGTCGCTTAGGACGCCCCTGAAGAACATGTAAGGGACGCCCATTAGTAGATTGCAGCCACGATGGTGCCCGACGTGAACTCTGCGGTCTTCACGCCAACGCGGAAGTACCAAGCCGAGCCGGACACGCCCGTCTTCTCAGCGGCAGCCGTAAACTTGTCGATGTCGAACCATGTAGCGGCGTCCTTGGACCGCTGGACGGTCACTGTTGCGACGAATGTGCCGCTGATCGAGACGTCAAAGATGTTGCCGGACTGGATTAGGACAGCGGGGGTGAAGGTGTTCTGTGTGGTGATGTTCACTTAGTGTCTCGCTTGCTCGTCATGTTCAGAGCCGTCGAACGGGAGGCTCGCGGCGATGTCGTTGAGAACCTTGTTGGTGCCCGGAACGACGGTCGTATTGGTGTCCTTGAGGAACTGTCGGATCACGTTCAAGGAGGCGGCGTCGGGGCTTAGCCGAACGATCTCGCCTTCCTTGTCCATGACTGTCTTGCCCTCGGTGATGAGCTTGTTCAGCTCACCAGCGAAAGCGTCGAACAGGTCCGCGAGGGCCTTGTTGTCAGTCTTCATTTGCGGTCCTTGTGGAGGATGTCTTTGGTGCGGCCGATGATCTGAACAACGAGCCAGATCGTACCCAGGATTGGGGCGATGATCGCGGCCCCGTCAGATACGGACTGGAGCATGGGAAGCCAGACAGGGCTCGCGACAGCAGAGATCGCCACGCCTGCTGTGGTGTTGTCCAAGGTAGTGGTTCCTGTGATGAGAGAGAGGGCAGCCATTAGATGGCCTTAGCGAACACCCAGAGGTCGTCGATCTGCTCGGGGGTGATCGAGAAGACGGCTCCCATGGTGTTGATGAGTGGGTGCTTGCGAGAGAATGTGGTTGCCCACTTCCACTCGATCTTGCCCTCAGGGTCGTTGACGAGGACAGCTTCGATGGCATCCTCGGTGATCCCGATGGACTGGAGGGTCAGCCTAAGCTGCCTTGGGGTGATTGAGGGCATCGCCGCGCGGCGCTCCTCAATCGTCGGCTCAGGGGGCGAAGCATACGGAGCTGCGATGGCCCTGGTGGAGGCGTAGAGCTGCCTGCCAAGAGCCTCAGGGTCACTCGGGGATGCAGTGAAGGGCACCCACCCATGGACTGGGTGATTGACCTCCACGTCGATGGAGCCTGCTGCGTTGAACTTTGGGTGGCGGTATTCCATTAGGCGATCCTCACGAATTGAGTGAACCGGGCGTAGTTGGTGCCAGTGCTGTAGGAAGACCGACCCAGTGCGCGCCATGTGCCAGACAGAGCGGACCCACCCTTCGTCACGGTACGGTCGCCCGAAGGAGCGTTATCATCCGTCATGGCGGTGAAAGAACTCAGTTGCAGACCAGCAGGCTGGATGGAGGAGCCGGCGTAGGCCCCACCTTCGGTAATTCCGGTGTTGTAGATGTAGCCAAACACGGACGAGCCAACAGCGCCGTATGCAATGCCAGCGATGGCTGAGCCGACTGCGGCTGAGGTTATTGTAGCGTCTGTGCCGGCTGTGCCTTGTGGACCCTGCGGGCCAGTCGGACCAACGGGACCCTGCACACCCTGGATACCTTGGTCACCCTTAGATGACACGAGGTTCCAGTAGGTCGCATTGGTCGGGAGGTTACCAGTCGAGGCCAGGATGTTGATGTAGGCCGCGCCGTTGTAGGCGACGACATCCTTCGGGGTGTAGGCGGTCGGGCCTGCGTAAGCGCCACGCCAGATCATCCCTGGGGTGCCAGCCGCTCCGGTTGCACCAGCCGCGCCCTGCGCACCAACTGGGCCTTGAATGCCTTGGATGCCCTGAGCGCCGGCACCAAAGGCGATCCCTGCGGACCAATCTCCTGAGGTTGCGCTGAGCTTCCAGTAGAGAGTGCCCGTTTCGATATCGAGATAGGAGAAGCCAAGGGCCTGAGCGTTGAACGCAGAGCGGCCTGCGGTCAGACCTTTGCCATCCGGGGAGTAGTTGTCGCCGGCTGGACCTTGTGGACCTTGAAGGCCCTGCGTACCCTGAGGACCCACTGGTCCGGGGGCCCCTACATCGCCCTTGTCACCGGTCTCACCCTTGGGCATGTCCGCCGGGGAGTAGGCGCGGAACTGGCCGTCTGCGTCGAAGCCGAGTGCGTTGTTCCTGCGGCTTTCGATTGATGGGAACTCCAGCGCCACGCGGCCTGCGTCACTGTCTGGAGGCACGAGAGCGCTGGACTTCACTAGGAGAGCTGCGTCGGCCGCTTCCTGCGCCACATACATGGCTTGGAGGGACTGACGATTGAGGTCCACCGAGCGGAGAGATGTGCCGTCGCCAATGGTGACCAGGGGGCTGTCGCCGGGTGTCTCGCGGGCGATCTTGATCTTACCAGCGAGCGTCGGAAGGGTGGTGTTGGTACGGACGGAGAAAGGCCCAACCCACGCGAAGTCGCCATATCCGACACCATCGACATAGACTTTGACGTGGTCTCTGGAGAGGTACGGGAAGCTGAAGGTGAAGTCCCTCGTGACGCCATCGGCATCATAGAAAACGAAGGACTTGATTGGTGAGGTCATTGTGATCCTTGAATAGAAAATGGCCCCCAGGGGTTAGCCTGAGGACCTGCTTAGGTGACCGTTTGTGGAGCTATTTGCTGTCGCGTGGAGCGAACCGTGGGAGGTTCCCAACCATGCCGCTGATGGCAGTGGTGACGGGCAGCGAGTTGCCGAATGGAAGGACCCGAGCGAGCGCCCGAGCTTCCTCCTGCGACCATGCGCGATCCTCGGCCAAACCGGCGATGCCACGGAAGGCCTGCGCTATGTCGTCCAAGCCACCCGTCGTAGGGTTGCCGAACATCATGTTGCTTGCCTGACCGGTGGTGCGGGTGTGGCTGAACAGTGCGTTCTGCCCGGTGAAGTAGGCTCCGGTGTCAATGAGCATAGGAATGATGGACGACGCGCCAGCCCTTGCGAACGCGGCCTCGCCGATCTTGTCCCAGCCCAGCCGCTCGTCGAGGTACTTGTCCCTATCCGAGCGCCCGATTGAGGCGATCTTGGACTGGACGACATACGACAGGCCGGCGAAGCCCATGGTAGCGGCCAGTGCCTTTGCGGCAGTGCCGTCGCGCATGTGCATCGACTTCAGGGTGTTCTTCTCGTAGGCACCGACCATGAAGGATCGGAACTGCATGAGCAGCTTGGCAGCGGGATGAGACATCCACATAGCCATGTTGCCGATATCGTTCTTCTGGATGATCGTCGTGCCGAGGCGGTAGGCTGCCTGACGGAACGCTTCAGCGGCTTCCTTGTCGGCCCACTTAGCGAAGTGAGCGCGGGCGACCTTCTTCTTTGTGAGAAGGCCAGTCGTGTACTCGAAGTTGCCGGGGTCCTTGAACGACTTGAGAATGCGCTCAGACATCGTCAGGCCCTTATATGTGCCCTCCGTGGCTTTGGTCACGGTATCGACACCGAGGTCGGCGAACCGCTTGGCGCTGAAGGTCTTGCCACCATGCGCCATGTCAGCGAAGCGCTGGACGATGGAGGCTGCCGTCCACCTGTTGAGGGCGACGTTGGCAGTGGTCAAACCTGAGGTCTCCGAAGTGAACCTTCCGGCCACGTTGAGGGCATGCTCAGCCTTGTCTCTCCAGGTCCCCGAGGGTGCATCGTGGATGCCCGTCAGGTCGTCGAAGCGGTACTCAGCGGCTGCCGTGAGACGCTCGCCACCGAAGCCAGACCAGACCTCAATGTCATCAGCCAAGCCAGACCGTAGGATGGTCTCGCCGTCCTGGCTGACGATGCGCCTGAAGGCCGGCATCTGGGAGAAGGAAGCCTTGACGCCCAGGTGAGCGATAGGCATTCCGACTTCAGAGACCTGAGCAAAGCCAACTTGGTTCATGATGCGAGCGAAGTTGAACTTGCGGATCAAACGACCCCAGTGACCAAACGCGGTGTTCTCGACGTCATTGACCGGACGGCCCATGATCGACGAGTAGGCGAAGTTCAGGCGCTTGATGTCTGCCTCGCCCTGCTGAAGGGTGATCTTGCCAGCCTTGCGGAGGTCGCCGTTCTTCTGGACTGCCTTGTCGATGAGCTGCCGCCACTCGCCGTCACTGGTGATGCCGTTGACCAGTAGCTCGCCAGACACAGGGTCCTTGAAGCGGTAGCGGGACAGCGACACGCGGCCCATGGTCGGCCGGATGTAGCGGTTGAAGTTGCCCACGGCGTCCTGCGAGAGGAGGTCCATGATGCTGAGACCCTTCTCGTCGGCGGTGCCCAGCTTGGTCATAGGCGCGTTGGCACCTTCCAGCCTGTAGGTCTCGTCGAGGAGCATGCGGCGCTTCAACGTTGCGTCACGGCCGACATCGCTCTTGGGTGTCTTGTAGGACTCGAGCAGTGCGTCGGCGTCAGCACGGTCGAGACCACCGTGGTTCATGAGGGTCTGGACCAGCTCTTCCATGTCTTCGAGACCCACGTTGCCGTGAGCCATTGCTTCTAGGCCATGGGCGCGGCCGATGATGGCCTTGGTGAAGCCAGCCGCGAGGCGGGTAGCGAGGCCCGGTTCAATGTCAGCCTGGGCCGACTTGATGGAACCCTCAATGAGCCGCTCGATGGTCCCATCAGCATAGTCGCCGTGGGCCAGGATGAGGCGCTGCTCGTCCCAGTAGCGGGGACCAGACCAGTTGGCGTCAGCCTTGATGTCGAGAGCGCCGGCTACCGGTCTACCAACAATGCCCTCACGCTCGAAGGGGTTCTTCATGAGCCCGAGGGTCTCGTGATAAAGCTCCTGCATGCGCTTGGCCGTGATGACCACAGACTTGGGATAGCGGGTGGCCCGGTCGCTGCCCTTGTCGAACAGGTACTTGTTGATCTCGACGCCGAAGTCATGTTCAGCGCGGCCGGAAAGCCTTGCCTTCGCTCCGATGCCCTTCTCTTTGATGAAGGCCTTGAGCTGGGGATGAGCGACGCGGCCGAGGTTGGTCGAGAAGTAGGTGACCAGACGGTCCTTGTCCTCAGACGCGGCGATGGCGTTGATCGCGCCACCCTTCTTGCCCACGCCGTCCTGCACGAGGCCAGCGAGGCCACGCGTCACGACATTCTCAGAGCTGTGGAGGTAAGCCGAGAGGGACACGCGGCCCTTCCCGAAGGCGGTCTCCTGCATGTCCTTGATGTCGAGATACTCGAACGCGCCATCCTTGAGGAAGGTGTCGTTGAGCGGGGTCTTGGCAGCACCGACGGAGCCGGCGTTGAGAGCCGAGCCAGAGACGCTGTCCTCGTAGGAGGCGACCTGACGCTGCGCTGCGCGCTGGACCATGGCACCTTCTGATACGGTGGCCGCGTTGCGCATGAGACCGCCAGCCATGCCGCCGATGCCAATGCCCATGACCGCTCCGTAGAAGAGGTCGGCCTTCTGGTGGTTCGGGTTGAACTCTTCCTTGACGCCTTCCGACGCCAGGGCACCCAAACCGCCACCTACGGCACCCGCCAGGACACGCCCGATGCGGTAGCCACGCTTGGCCAGGACCAGCTCAGGGGCCAATGAGCCCACCACGATGTCGGTGCCAAGGGCAATCGGATCGAGCATCTGAGCGGTGATCTGAAGGGCAGCACCGGTCATCCCGGCTTGGCTCAATCGGACGATCCTATCGTTGTTGACTGAGGCTGCGTTGAGGTTCTCCTGATAGTGGGCCTCGGAGTGGCTGGTGCTGATGTAGTCCTGATTGGTCTCGTCGACCGGGAGGCCACGAGCTTCAAAGTCAGCCTTGATACGGTCGGGTGTCAGGACGAAGCCTGGGTCTTCCTTGGTGTCCGTACGGCCGGCGAAGGGGTTGGTGACGTTGGTCGCCACGGCGTCCTTGGTGGTCTGCCATAGCGAGGGAGCGACCGGGTCGGGCAACTGGACCTGCTTAGCGGGACCCTCAGGAATCTCCATGGCTGCCGAGCTGAGATCAGGAGCGGAGCCGCTGTTGTACTTGGCCGCACGTGCAGCACCGAGGTCAGCCCGAGGGCGCTCCCAGTGGTTCACGAAGGCGACCGCAGCGGTCTGAGCTGAGGGTGCCGCCATGACTTTCGCCCATGCTGCTGCCTCGGGGCCTGCGTTCTCCTTCATGAAGAAGTCGAGCTGCGTGTTCCCGTCGTCGACAGACTTGCCCTGAGAGGCAGCGAAGCTCTCTAGGTTGGCCTTCCTCTGACCATTCCACTGGGCGAGCCCGATAGCGTTGCCGTTGTCGCCAACGATGCCCGTGTCAAAGCCGCTCTCGTCGCGGAAGTTCATCGCAACGCCTTGGGCGACGTGGGTAGGTACGCCGCGCTTGGTAAGGCCAGCGACGACTTGAGCTTCTGTCAGCCTCATGGGGCTCCTTGTGGGGTTATGGTGAGATGGCCCCGCTTTGCATTGCAGGGAACGGGGCCGTGTCAGTTATCGTTGGGTGAGCGGGGAAGAGATGCGTCTGCCAGTCGACTTCCAAACTGGAGCTGATGCCCCGTCAGGGAAGTCGAACTTCATGATCTCGCCGGTCTTGCCGTTCAGCCACCCGGTCTCGCCGGATACTGCTGGCAGTCTGGTGTAGCCCTTGGAGGCAGCACCACTCTCAACGGCGCTGTCTCGCAGCACCTTGGTCTTGCGGTCGTTCTCTTTGACGGCACCGCGCTGTCGGACCTGACCCGTGGTGACGAACGACATATTGCCCTGGTCGTCGAGGACAGGGCTGAGAGTGTCCTTCTCCACGACGATGAAGCGGCCACCTGAGGGTCCACTGGTGGAACCTGCGGGGATGACTGCGAGGTCGCTTGGGGACAGGCCGTTGCGTTCCATCACGAGGGGACGGTTCTTGGCGTAGTCGCCGAGCTGCTCGTCCAAGACCTCAGAGAAGTTGTCAGGGACATGCATGCCCTGCAGATCGAGCAGGACACCGTTGTACGTTGTAGAGGTCGCCTTGACCGCCTCAGAGGCCATGGTGATCGCCTTGTCCATCGGGACGCCGTTGGCGTTCATGATGCCCAGAGCGAGCTGTGTGACCCGCTGCTCGGCCACCGCGGAATTGGCAGGCTTGGTGTCGTTGGTGCCCCAGAACCAACCCGGCTTGGAGCCCAGGCTGTTGACCGCCGAGCGGACCTGTTCGTGCTGCTTAGGCGATATGCCTGGCAGTCCCTCAGAGCTGATCTTGGTGGCCCTTGTGGCGAAGTTGATGGCTTCCGAGCTGTCCATGCCGAGGTACTGCTGACCGGCCAGATAGGTCTCAGCGAAGTCGCGGTCCTTCTCGTCCTTAGCGTGGGACAGGAGGGACTGGGTGCTTTCGTTGCGGAGCCACTTGTAGGCTTCGAGCTTGCTGACCAGCTTCTTCTCAGCTTCGGGGTCCTGGCTGATGCCGGCGTTCGCCATCTGGAAGATGCCAGAGACTTGCTTCTCCAGCTCGGGGTCGTTCTTGTTTCCCATTCGGAAGACGCGAAGCTCACGAGACATCCGTTCAGTCCCGGTCTCCCGGTTCTTCTCGGCGATCTGGGCGCTGGTCTTCATGTAGCGGTAGATGACATCGTCGCGCTGGCTGTCGGCGGTGATGACCTTCTCCTCGCCAGTGATCGGTGAGGTGTAGCGCCGTTCCTCAATGCCATCGAGATTTCCCGTGGCCATGAGTTCAGCGTTCTGGGCGGCCACTCCGTCGAGGAAGACACTCTCGGCCTTCTTGCCAATCGCCTTGCGGGCAACTTCCTGGATTTGCAGGATGCGGTCGCGCTGGGCTGGATCTTGGGCGAGCGAGGTAGTTGCGCCTCCACGGCCCTTACGGGTCGCAGAGATGAGCGCTAGGGCCACCTCAGGCTGCGTCTCGGCACGACGTGCGGCTGCGTTTAGGCGTTCCTGATCGAGCTTGTCGAAATCGACACCGAGGACACCATCCTTGCCGAGTGAGGCATAGCTGCCCATGACATCCTTGGCGATGTCGTCAGGGTCTCGGCCGTTCTGGATGCCAGCGTTGATGACGGTGTCGAAGCCTGCGAAGGCCGCACCGAGCTGGTCCTTGTTGAAGTTGTCGACCTTGCGGCCCTCGACCACGTTCTGGGCCTGATTGCGACCCTGGTCCATCTGACGGAGGTACTGGGCGACGAAGTTGGGATCGTTGCCGTACTTCTCCATGTCGGCCTTGATGGCCTCGGCGTACAGCTTGTCGGGATCGCCAGTCCAGTCGTGGGTCGTGTTGAGGGTGTTCTGCAGCTCAGCCGCTCGGCTCTGGCCATAGGACGAGCCCCATAGGGAACCCATGCCCTTCTGGACGAAGTCGTTGGCGTAGGCCGGCATCTGGCCACCCTCAACAGCCTTGCGCTGCTCCTCGATGGTCATGCCCGAGAACTTCTTCTGGGCTGCCATCAGCTCCAGCTCATTGGACTTTGACTTGTCCTGAGTGACCGCAGCGTAGCGGCCGAGGGAGCCCGAGAAGGAGCCCAGCGCGTCCACTAGGCGGGCTAGGTTCTGATCCTCCGGTGGGCGAGGTGGGGCGACGTATGTGTCGGTTACATTCTGGGCAGGCTGGAGCCGGATGTCAGACCGCAGCTCGTCAACTTGTACGCGGCCTTGAGCCATTGGTTATCCTTTGGATTTGAATTGGGTCCAGGCGTCTACGCCCGAGCCGAGGATGCGGATTGCCGCGTCGGCGAATGAAGGCCTCTGGCCCTGGTCGACGGAGTTGATGCGCCCCTCGGCTGTCGCCCTGGTGCTGTCCATCTGGTCCCTTAGGGCACTGGCGTTCATCTGAGCGTTGTTGGCCAGGGTTCGCTCGTATCGACCCTGCTGGCCATAGTAGTCGGCGATCAGGCCGTCGACGGAGAGACCCATAACGCCGGCTTCACCGGCCGCGACGGAGGCAGTTGCCCGACCCTTCATCGCTTCGATGTTTAGGTTCTGAAGCTCCTGGCCCGAGGCAGCATCATCTTGGAGCTGGCGGTTCTGGATCGAGGCGAAGCTATTCGCGGCTGCCTTGTTCGCGGCATCGCGGTTGTTGTGGTACATTTCCTGCTGAGCTTCGTACTGCTGCTGCTGGCCGGCGTATCCGAGGATCGATCCGAACGCAGAGACAGCCACGCTCAGGATAGCTGGGCACATGGGCTTTATCTCAGTCTTGCAAATTCGTGGAAGGGACGCTTCTCCACGCCGTACTCAGGATGGGTCCTCAGGAAGGAGAACCCCATTCGTTTGAGCCAGCGGATGTGCGTGGTGTTTCGCGCGTCTATGTGGTTGCCAAGCAGCGGCCGGACACGGTGAAGCCTATCGAGCCACTCAGGGGCCAGCTTCAGGAGGTCTCGGCGGTGCTTGAAGATGTCGGGGCTCGTGACCATCCAGACGATGCCTAGATGGTCCATGCCCTTGACTGGGTCGATCCCGAAGAGGCCAAAGACCTCACTGTGCTGGTCGACCCCAGCCCATACGCAGTCGCCCTGAACGAGGAGTGGCAGAACGATCCCAGGCTCCATGCCCAGGGCTGCCCTGCATTCGTCTCTGTCTGCTGACCGCAAACGCGGGGCCAAGGATATAGCGTCGGACACCTTGGCCCCGCGTATTGTGATCATCAAATCCTCTTCGATTTCGGGACGTAGTTGGCGACCCACTCAGCGGAGAGGAGGGAGCAGGGGAGGTAGCTGTCGTTGACGACGCTGATCTTCACCCGGTCGTTCTTGCTCAGGATCGGGACGCGGATGTTCCCGTCGCTGAGGTGGACGCGGTCAACCCGGTTCTCAGGGTCACCCATAAGGCGACCGTTGGTGACATAGGTGCGGACATCCCCAGACATGGTTGTCACTTCGACCTTGAAGTAGGCGGTCTTGGAGAACAGGATCAGGAGCTGCAGGAGCTGTAGCCTCCCCTCGGTGATGACGCTCGTTCCGCCCTGCGCACTCTGCTGACGAAGGTAGATCGTCGAGAGGTCGTAGCGCATGGAGTAGAGGACGCCGAAGTACAGTGGTATGCCCCTCAGATCGCCGCTTAGGGTGACCGAGGTTGGTGAGGTGGCGAGGATGGCAATCTGCAGGCCGGGGTTCAGGACCGAGGTCGAGGAGCCGGCAGTCACGCAGATGTAGTCGTTGGCCAAGTCGAAGGGCACGAACACTGTCGTCGTGTTGGCGTACGCATCGAAGGAGTCATAGAGCCGGTCTGCTTCCACCTTGAAGCGTCGGTCGAGGTGACAGACGAAGGTGGAGAAATCGTCCACCCCACCGGGCTGAACATCCATCACCTCAAGGAACGCCTCTTCGCCCCGAAGGAGGACGAGGATGAGCTGGGAGCCGATGAAGCCCATGTCGAGGACCTTGTCCACGCCTGGGAACGTCCACTGAGACCACGAAGCCTGGAGCTTCTTGTTCTCGTTCCAGTAGTATTTGTAGACGTACAGAGTATCCAGCCGCCCATCGCACTGAGCCACAAGTATATCCTCGTGGGTCGAGGCTATGAGCTTGGTCACCGCACCTGGGAGGTATTGGGGCACATGGCCCGTGATGTCCTCTGCGGTGGCTGCTCCGGTGTTCTGATCGACGTTGAACTCGCGGACCATAGAGAACTGGCCACGGTCGACAGGGAAGAACACCACATCACCGGCTTGCACCGGTCGGGCTGTGGAGGATGCCGAGTAAGAGGTGACCGGACGGATCGATGCTGTCTTCGGGGTCAGCAGCTCGTTGCCCTTGAGCGTGAACTGCATCTGGTCGGCGAACATGACGAGCATGTCGGCGTAGCTCAGTGCCGAGCGTAGGATCGACACGCCGCTCTCGACCGCAGCGACGTCAATCGGATCGTCGTCGAGCAGAGCCGTGGCCGTGGCGCGCCAGTAGTTGTAGTAGCTGCCGTGGCGGGACAAAATGACGTTCTCTTCCGACAGGAAACCAAGGCGGTTCTTGAAGAAGAAGACATCGTTGATCGTCTTGCCGACGAAGGATGGGGACGGGCAGGTGTTCTCGTCGCCGGCCTTGCGCTGATCCCACACCGACTTGCGGAAGGTGAAGGTGCCATCGGCCTCACGAACGAGGACGTGGGGCATGGTTGACGCGTCGAAGGCAATCGACATGCCCGGCTTGGCAATCTCGCGCCAGACGCCAGGGGTGCTTACAGGGTCACTCGGAGACTGCTTGCCGAACCTGACGAAGTAGTCGTCGTACTGGGTGCCCACGGAGCCTGTGACGTTGATCGCCATACCGCTCTCGCAGAAGGCCGGCAGATCGGTGAAGTCCTGCACGGTGTTCTGGACAGCCTTCATGGCGAAGCCGTTGTAGCCGTCCTCGATCCCGATGGAGAACGCGGTGCCGTCGTCCTTCTTGATGTAGAGGGTCCCTCGGGTGACCTTCACGGTCCAGCCGCCAGCGGCGTTGATGCCGTTCGCAGCTAGGTTGGTGTCAGTTGCCTTCCATTCCCAGCCGCCATTCTCTTGGTCGGAGTCAGTCCTCTCCAGCGCCACAGTTTCGCCGGTAGCGAGCCTGCGGGCTATGAAGGCGGTGTCGACAGCGGGGGACTGGTGGGAGTTCGTGCCATCAGGGGTGCGATACCAAGCGACCACAGCACCATTGATCATGATCTTGTAGTTCTTGCCGTAGTTGCCGGCCATGACGTGTACCAGGGCCTCGCTGGGCGAGACTGGCTCGATGATGGCTGGGTCCTTGGAGGTTACCTTGGTGCTGTTCGTGATGAACGTGAAGTCGCCGTTTGTGACCGTCCTGTAGGGCGGCTTGAGGGGACCTGGGGCGTAGTCGAGGTAGCCGATGCCGTCAGGCGTGTTGACGATACGCTCGCCGCCATCAGACAGCCCGAAGACCCGGATGCCAGCCGAGGACATGATGACCTCGTAGCGCTCAGAGGCGTCACGGTTGATCATGTGTGTGTGGATGAGGCCGTCGAAGCCGCCACCAAGAGAGGCACGTCGCTGCGTCGGTGGGCGCTTCTTCAGGCCGTCGACGACGGTCGAGTAGGCGTTGAGCTGGAGATCGCCCTGTGAGGCGAGGCGAAGGGCAACAGCTTGCTGGCTGACCCCATTCGCGAAGTTGGGGATAGTCCCGGAAATCTTAGCCATTTAGACGCGGCTTTGAAGGTCCCGAGCGAACTGGCTGTTGAGCATGTTCGGGCCGGTCGAGCGCAGCTCCTCGTCCATCATCGTGGACTTGGCTTCGGACTCGTCGGCGGCGGAATAGGAGTGAGAGGCGGTGTCGCCGAAGTAGCGGTCTTGGTACTTCCGAGCAGCCCGAATGGTGATGTAGAGGCGGGCCGTGGAGGGCAACTCCTCGAACGCCAGGGCAACCACGAGGGTCACCGTGGGGGCAGCCGTCCAGACATAGGTCTTGTCGGTCTCGTTGTAGAGCCTAAGGCCGCGCTGGACTGCGTTGATGCTGGCCGTTTCGCCGACTGTATCGACCCCGAGGGTGTTCCTGGGGAGGACCACGGTGCCGTCTTGGTCGGGGGCTATGACGAGGTTGTTCTCGGTATTGAAGTTCCACCCGCGCGTCTGGACCTCGACTGAGGTAGCTCGGAGGGTGTTCATGGCGAGCGAGGCGTCGATCACGGTGTTCTCATCCAGCGTGGACACGGGGCTTTCGCTGCCGGTCGCCAGGATTTCGTTGATCGCCTCAAGCTCTGTGAATGGGGTTAGGCCAGTGGCCATCAGGTCTCCAGAGGTCGGGGTGGGAGTTGCTAAACGAAAAAAACCGGAGCCCTGCTAAGGACCCCGGTTTTGTTGGTGTGGAGGGCTGATTAGGCCGTCTTCAGTTCGAGGCCGCACTCAGGGCGCAGACCGCCGTGACCGACTGCATACTTCGCGACGATCAGGGTGCCCTGACGCGAGACCATGTATTCGCTCTCGATTGCGACATCGAGCAGCTTCACGGTGCCCATCAGGCCCTTGTGCATGATCAGGCCAGCGGTGTTCGTGAACACGCCCTGGTACTTGGTCGGGCCATCCACGACGGACGTGCCGTTCGGGAGGTTGATCGACTTGATCAGCGGGATGTCGGCGATCTTGATGACCTTGCCGTCCGAATAGGAACCCTTGCCGTCCCAGTCCTTGTTGATGACCTTGGTGTTCTGAGCCAGGGCATAATACTGGACGGGCTTCAGGAAGCCGTAGCGGTCGCCGGCAGGGATGTACTTGCCGTCGAGGATTGCAGCCGCGTCGAAGAACGAGGCAGCCATGACGTTGCTGTCCGTCAGCATCGCCGCGTTGGTGATCGCGCCGCCACCCGGCAGACCGTCGAGAACGGCAGCGCCGCGCGAGGTCAGGATAGCGGTACGAGCGACGTTGCGGTCATAGGCCTGGGCCAGCTCTTCGCCGAGCTGCTTGGTCATCTCCGAACGCGTGTCGAAGTGGTTCATCGCCTCGTAGATGTTGGCGGTGAAGTAGTCGGTCAGGAGCAGATCGTCGATGGTGATGACGCGCTCGTTGAACTTGGCGACCGTGCCGAGAACTTCCGTGCCCGGGGTGTGATAGCGAGCGCCGCTCGTGCGACCCGTGACCGGGAACGAAGCGGACTTGCCGTTGGAGATGTTGCGGACCATGTGCTTGTCCGCGAACTCGACCGTCTGAGTGAAGGCCGTGAGGATTTCCCCGGTTGCAACCTTGACGAAGTTTGCGTCAAGAGCGCCAGCGCCATTGGCCTGACCGAGGTTAGAGACTACGCCGTTTGCCATAGTATAGGTATTTCCCGTGTTTGTTCTGAGGTTTGTGTGGGCCTCGGAGCAGCACTGGATGACTGTTGGGGATTATCCTGCTTCAATGACCTCAGTCACTGTTGGAGGGTCGCCAAGTAATCGTCTGGTGAGACTTCCTTGGTTCCTTGTTGTCACCGGCTAAAGAGCGGTGTGACATTCACAGAACTTGGAACGGGAATTGTGGATTGCAGGCTTAAGCGATTGTGCCTAGCCACGGAGGTCGGAGTAGATGATGCTCAGACGAAAGGAGATTCGGACATGCACATCAATGCCAACAAAGCTGGTTCATTCATTGCCGTGGCCCACTACGCAGGCGACAGCGTGAAGACTGCTTCCTTCGCCGCAGATGCGACGATCAAAGAGGTCTTCGAAGTATTCTGGCCCGAGGAGGATGACCTCGGTGCGCTTGTGGGACGATTTGCTCTGCCGACACGCCTTGAGATCACACCGGACGAACGGGTTGTTCCACCCGATGAGCGATTTAAGGGCGCGTTCAATCATATGTTCGGCGAGAAGGGCAACGTGGTCTCAAAGGACAGCGAAGAAGCCTAAGACGTTCAGATTGTATACCTATGTCGACCCGGCGCGGATGCTCATGGGTAGAAGCTGCGCAGAAATGCTACGACGTAGCCCGACTTCAGCACGTGAAAAAACTGCCTGCCACCCTGCAAGATGATTCCCGCGAAGTAGGCTCGGAGGTCCGTCCCCACCATCTGGATCACAAAAGCGGAGCCGCCACTCATGCCGTCCGGGTCGACGGAAAGAGGCTCTGTCGCGCGCACCCGGATCAAGGCGTCGTCTTTCGGCTGTCCGTCCGGCACGCACGCGACGTTAAGGCGAGCCAGCCCAAGATGGTTTCTCTCTTCCAAGTCGTAGGTTTGCCGTGCGGACGGATAGCCAGTCAGCAGCATCGCCATCACATTTGTGACGGGCGTGTCGGGCGGCAATTCCGTCAGATCGAAGAAACGCCTCTTCAGATCGGGGTGCGCTGCAACGGGCTCTGTGAAATCGAAGGCAGCGATGTCATTCGCGTCGGTGTCTGAACGCACGTGATAGGTCCTGTAGCCCCCCGACGTGACGAGCAAGCCTCCGTCGTCCTTCAGCATCGCCACCTGCTGGGGGTCTACGTCTCTGAGTTGGTGATTGCTGCATAGCAGAATGTACCTGCCGTTGAAGTGGACGGCGGTCGCAGACCCGACCAACGACACCTTGTACATCTCGTGGTTGTTGTAAACGACAAGGTTGAACGAGTAAGCCGCCAAAGTCCGCTCGATCGACCTTCCCGGCACAACGAGCCCATTCAGCCTTACGCTCAGTTGGGCGAAATCCTTGAAGAGCCTCCGTTTGTTCATCGCTGCGAACTGATTCCTTGGCCTATTCCTACATACGCGGGAGACGCTCGCGTGGCCTGCTCGCCGGCCATTCAATCTGCCACGTTTCGGTTCGTTGGGGTATGGGTTTCGAACCCATGGCACCGCGTCACCAATAGTCCACTCTGGCAACGATCTGATTGTAGGTATTAGCGGGCGGTGATCTTCAGACCCGAGCGGGCTTTGCCGCCTATGGTCTTCTTCTTGTCCATGCCCGCGAGCATCTTGTCGACCTGAGAGTTGATGCCCGCATTGCGGTCAGTGCCAAGGGCGGAACGGACGCTCTTGATCAGGCCGGTCGACCTTGTGGTGCCAGTTGGGACGATACCGAGGCTCTTCTTGGCCGGGGTTGCCGCAGGGGCGCTGGAGGCAGCAGCGGCGAGGGGCCGGGGCTTCTTTACAGCGGCAGCAGCAGGGGCAGCCTGAGTTGGCTTTGGGGTCGGGATCGGAGCTTTCTTCGGGGTCGATGCGGCGAGCTTAGTGGTGTAGCGCTTGCCTTCCCATGTGAAGACCTTCTTGCCTGACTTACGTGCGGCAGCGAAGGCGGATTTGAATGTGGACATTAGGTTCCTGATCGGGTTGCGAGGGTTTCGTAGAAGGCGATCAGGCGTCTGCCACAGTCGGTCTTCTCGGCCTCGGAGGCTTTGAGATCAGCGATCAGGAGGAGAACCTTCTTCTTATCCATGGTGCCAGCAGCGGGCTTAGGAACCAGCGTGGCGTCGGTGAAGCAGATTGTCAGATCGGCTGGGAGGACGGGGTAGTTAGGGGCGGCGAACCTACCAGAGGTCGCGCAGCCGCTCAGTGTCAGTGCCATCAAGGCACACAGCACCAGTGACTTCGAGCGTTTCCACATAGTCGTTGAGGTTGCCTATCTTGAGCTTGAGTGCGTTCTGCCGTTTGGCAGCTTCGGTGGCGAGGATCGTGTCTGCCTGTCGAGCCACTTTCTCGGTGGCCAGGGTCGACTTAGTCAGCTCTAATGTCTCGGTGAGCTGTGCGAGTTCCTGGGCGTGATTGCTGTCGATCCTGCCCTTGGCGTAGATGCCGCCGACGATGAGCAGGAGGAGGACCGCACCAGCGATCCATGCGTATATCTTAGGGATCATGAGGTTCCTCTGTTATGGCCTGCCTGAGGTCCATGTGGCCGATGGTAACGTAGGCCCCGTAGACTGCCGGAATCATCACTGTGATCCCCACGGCAGCCGTCTCTAGGCGCATCGCAATGGACGCGAACAACGCCGTGAACGAGAGTACGAGGCATACGGCCAGCCAGACCTTTGAGGTGAGCCTGCGACTACGCCTTGCGGCCACCCTTGAAGCCTTCGATGTTGCCGAGTTCGTCCTTGCGGACATCGAAGCTCGGGCATGCCTTGGCCGCGTATTCGTTGTGGCCGGCGATGCGCTTGATGGGGTACTTGTGGACGGCATCGACAGTCAGCCGCTTCATGGCGACCTTCTGGGCAGGCGTACGGGTATCCTTGGCAGCCTTGCCGTCAGCCGTGCAGCCGCCGATGTAGCTGTAGCCGATGGAGCCGGTGTTGTGGCCGGCGACGTGTGCGCCAATGACGCTCTCGGCGCGGCCCTCTTGGACAGTACCGTCGAGCAGGACGATCTTGTGGTAGCCGACACCTGTGAAGCCGCGAGCGCGATGCCAGCGGTCAACGTCAGAGATGTCGAAGAACTTCCCCTCAGGTGTCGCGGCGCAATGCCAGATTAGCGTGTCAATGGGACGCATGAGGTTTCCTTGAATTTCATTGGGAGAGGGAACGAACTCTAGTCCCTCAATTACAGTGCCCCTTACCGTGGACACCGACCGCCATATTTAGATCTTGTTGGAGCGACCGAGCTTGGCCGAGATGGCGGCACGGTAGGCAGGATCAGACTTGTACTTGGGGTCAGCCATTGCGGCAGTGACCTGAGCCCAGCTATCGAACGTATCGACGGGATTGCCTGCGGGCTTTCCGCCTAGCAGGACAGGGTCCTTGCCGTTGGCGGCTTCGTACTTCGCCTTGAGCTGTTCCATTGCGATGACGCCAGCGTTGACGTCGGCATGCTGGAACTTCTCGTTGAAGGCATCGATCTCAGCGGGCGAAACTCCGGTGGTTGCCCACGCGAAGATACGGTCCATACCGTCCTTGCCACCGGCAGCTTCGGTGATACGCTGAGTGGCGATCTGACCAAGAGCTTCCTGGCCGGCGATGTAGCCGTCAACAGTTGCCTTGTCGAAGCCCTTGGCGGCGAGCGTCTCGTAGCTGGCTTCCGACAGAGCGCCGGCTTCAGCGTACTCAGCATCGAACGTGGCAAGGCTGAACGGTTCTGCGTCTTCGGCTTCCTCGGTCTCCTGCAGGGCAGGGTCGAGGTCATCGAGATCGGCATCGTCGTCGACCTTGGGAGCGCCAACCTTCTTCTCCAGCTCGGCATAGGATGCGAGCAGAGCTTCATGGTTCACGACACCCTTGGCGGCATCCCAGAACTTCTCAGGGACACCCTCAGGGCGCTCTACAGGAGGCGGCGCGTTCTTGGCAGCTTCATCAGCCGCCTTCTTGGCCTCGATCTGGGCGCGAGCTTCTTCCTCGGTCGTCGGTGCAGTGGAGGCCGCGAAGGCCAGGGCCGCTGCGTCTTCTTCTGCCGTCGACTCAGGCGCCTGGACGATTACGGACTGGATCACACCTGACATTAGTGAGCGGTGTAGACCGAGCCGCTATCGAGCAGCGTCTGCTTGTCGGACAGCTTCGGGGCTTTCGCCACCTTGGCCTTGGGTTCGGCTTTCGCCTCAGCGACCACTTCGGCCACTACTGTTTCATCAGCCATTGGGTTCTCCTTCAGTGGCAGTTTGGTTCATTTGCTCTTTCGCCATGCCGCCCATCTGGGTGATGGCCTGGGGTCCGAGGTTCTGTGCGAGGGCCATCATCTGGGCCTGTTGGTCGGCTTCAGCGATCTCTTCGTCGGACTTGATCAAGCCGCCCATGTCGATGCCAATCGCGGCACCACGGCGCTTGAAGTATTCCCCGACGTTGAGGTATCGGCCAACCTGTTCGGGACCGACGACTTGGTTGGACCCGGCGATCAGTGTGTCGAGCTTCTGGAGGTCTGACCCACGGCCGAGGGCGTCAATGCCAGTCACGATGGTCGTGCTGGTGATTTCCTTGGGCAGCGGCGGGACCTTACGGACGAACTCCATGCGAGCGGAGTAGAGGACCGCGACGGGCTGCTGGAACTCTTCGGCGAGCAGCGAGTAAACGCCACCCAGGCCCTGGTCCAGCTCATTGGCAACGAACTTGATCTCCTCGGCTGTGACCCGCTCTCCGTCGCGTTGGCTGTGGAGAAGGAAGGCAAGCTGGAGGCGTTCGGTGATCGACCCGATCATGCGCTCGGCAACGGCAAAGTCGGACTGCTTGTCCAGCCGTAGCGGGACTACAGCGTTGGCCTCAGCCTGCACGAAGCCACCATTAGGGGCATCTGCGAGGGCCTTAGGCTTGACCGTGGAGTTGGGAGCGACCAGCCAGATGACCTTGGCCCCTTGGATGGTGCCGTCACGCAGAGCTGCTGTGAGAGCGTCGAGGTTGGCTAGGTCGCCAATGTACTCGTCGATGAAGCCGCGACCATAGTCCTCGCCTTCGATGTAGGTGAAGCGCAGAGGTATCCAGGGCAGCTTGTCCTTGGGGTATGAGCCCGAGGTCTCGCCTTCGATTAGAACGCCCTCGATCTCCTGGCTGACGGTGTACTTCTGGCCAGTCTCGTCGAGGGTGATGTGCGTGTAGATGTCGACCTTGGCGTCCCGCTTGGCCTCGGCGGCGGTTGGGACGGTATTGATCTTGGCCATGATGTCGGCCGGAAGAGCAGTGCGGGCGATGGTCTCAAGGAGAACGATGTCGAGGATGGTGCCAGAGGCGTCACGCTGCACCACGTAGGATGACAGGCGGTGGGCTCTCGGCTTACCCTTCTTGGGAATGTGCAGGAGGCAGTTGCCGGCCAGCAAGAGCTGACGGAACACCTCGAACGACACCGGGCGGAACATCGAGCCGTTCATCTCGGACAGGACTGCCCGTTCGCGAGCGCTCAGTGCCTTCTCGATCTCGCCGCGCTTATCATCGGCCTTGGCCAAGTTAGCGAGTGCCAGGTCGTCGATCTCATATTTGAAGAATGGGGCGTTGACCGGGAACAGGGAAACCTGGAGCTTTGAAGCCAGGTGTCTAAGTCCACGAGCGCCAAGACTTTGGTTGGGCTCTACGAATGTGGTCGAACCTGTCGTCCCGACTTTGGGGAACAGGTACGGGACCGTGAGTTCAGCAGCCCTGACGGCCCGCTTGATATACGGGTCTCGTTCAGTGGCCAGTGTTTCGTATAGAGCCTTCGCGGAAACGACTTCCGTGTCGGGCAAATGTTACCTCGGGATGTTGACGCCAGTGGCACCAGCAGCCAGGGGGATCGTAAGGGAGGAGCGGCCTGTCCGTGCGCGAGCTGCCTTGCCGGCGTCGTTGTTAGCCGAGCGGGCGGTCTCGTTCAGGACTGGAGCCTTGGGTACGGCGAGCAGCGGCGGGGGTGGCTGAACCACATCCGGCTTCTCGATCTTAGGTTTGCTTAAGCACATTAGGGATGCTGTCGTCTTCCTGATTTTGGAGGGTGCCTTGAAGGTATTGGATGACCCTCTGCACTCCGATCAAAGCCCCAAGCTCACGGTCGGAAATCTCTATGTTCACAGGGAGGGTGTTGGGAAAGATAACCATAAGGCGATCTAAGAGGTCCCTGGAAATAACTACCTGGGGAATGAACCCGTCGATAGTGCTAGTGGTGTCCCTATTCACTTTCGAGGCTTCCGAACGTTACGACATGGACAGGATGAATAATGTCAAGCATCTTATCCTTCAGGTCGGCGATGCTTCCATCGTTCGTGACAATGTGGTTGACCCAGTCGCTGCTGATGCCGGACTCCGAGGCGTGGCTGGAGGTGCCTCTCCGGTAGACCTTGGGGTGCAGCCTGACGACTTCACCACCGGCAGCCATGACGGCCTCGGCCTCGTTCTCAAACCGGCAGTCGTCGGTGACCACCGGCCCCTCGACGCTGTCAACCTTCCGCTCCCAGCTCCTGATCCAGAAGTCGTCGCTCATCAGCCCACGGCCCCATTCGGAACCCAGGGTCTGCATTGCGTGGCGCGGCGTGGCACCGTTTAGGTACAGGTCAGGGACTTCTTTGAGGTCACCCTCGATCCGGCGCTCGATCTGCTCCGGGTCTTCCAGGCCGACGCTCACATAGAACGCGCGGAGCATTGCCTTGAGCGGGCCTGAGAACTTCACCGTCTGGTAGCCGTGGGCGTCCACGAGATACCGTCCAGCTTCCGACTTGCCGGACCCCGCAGGACCCGACAAGGCTATTACTTTGGATGCCAGAGGATCGGTTCCTTCTTGACATGGTCGTAGTCATCGTTGCGGAGGATGCGGGCGAGGCGGGCTTGCAGCAGGGCGTCATCGAAGGTCTGGCCGGCTTTGACGAACTGGCTCACCACGGCTTCCCATTGGGTCGCCATCTCGACGGTGCGCCACTTCAGCTCGGTCTCGCCTTTGCGTTTCCCTGAGGTGAACTCATGGGTGTATTGCTCCCACCCAAGGTTCTCGTTGAGGGCAGCCAGGGCGGTGACAGGGCCGAGACCAGGGCAGCCGGGATAGCCGTCCGTGGTGTCGCCGGTCAGGGTCTGGAAGAGCCAGTTCTTGTCGGCCTCCTCGCGACTGATCTTGGTGATCTCGCCGTTCTGGTAGAGCAGGCCTGGGATGGTCTTCATGTCCTTGTCGGCCGAGCAGATGATCTTCTCGCCCTTGATCAGCCGAGGGTTGGTGGCCAGGATGCCCATGACATCGTCGGCCTCGATCCCGGGCTTGAGCTTGGCACCTTGCTCCTCGATCAGCCATCGCTTGACCTCACCAGTTCCAACCGGCTTGCGTGACCGACCAGCCTTGTAGGGTGGGTACATTTCGTGGCGGAAGGTGAGGCCTTGGGACAGGGTGATGATGGCTGCGTCTGCCTTCAGGTCCTTCTTCAGGCGGGCGATAGTCGCCATGATGGTGCTTTTGACTTCCCCCACGTCGCATGTGAGGGTCCAGACGTCGTCGCCCCAGTCGGTCTCTGTTTCCAGGGCGGCTCCGGTTGACACGACGAGGATGTCCCCGTCGATCAGAAGTGTTCTCAATCAATTACCTCAGTTTGTTCGGTGTGGAGGATGCCGCAGCCCTCGCGAAACATCTCTGCCTCCTCGTCGCCGAACTGTGCGTCGATGGCTGTGATGACTGCTTCGTCTGATGGCTCTCGTGCCCAGACGTAGGGGCCGACGTCGTCACCACTCTCGGTGCGGCCGGTGGTGACCCAGACGCGGGTCATTCCACGATCCCGTACTTGTCAGCCAGGAGTTTGCTCATCGCCTTCCGGTCGATGTCCCGCAACGTGCCTGCGATGGAGCCCCCGTAGCATGCCGGCCGCATCGTCAGGATGTAGCTCGAACCACTCGGTGCCGGGGATGCGATAGCCATCCAGCAGCTCGTGAAGAATTGTCTCAGCTTGTTTGCGATCATCAAATATCCTCGTTTCGTGGAAGCGATACGCCCGGTCTGGGTCGTTCGTGTTCATCTGCTGAAGGCGGTTCTTGAGGTCCTTCGCGAGGCCGACCTTGCACCGTCCCGGCCACGCTGCATTGACTGCGACGTAGACGTGACCGGGAGTGTTCTGGCTGGCTTTAGTGTGTCTCCGCCCAGTTCTGGCCGTACGAAGAGTTGCCGGCGAGGTGGCAGCGGAACTTGTAATATTCACCAGCGAGGCGGATTGCTTCTGCAGCAGTCTTCCCCACCAGCTCGGCCCTATCTTCATCTACCTCGATCTGCCATTCATCATGGACATTTGCGACGAACTCGTAGTGAACGCCGGGGACAAGCCCGAGGGCCTGTAGGTTGTTGTCAAGGATCACCAAGGCCCGCTTCATCTGGATCGCACCGGCAGACTGCAGGAGCGTGTTGAGGGCTGAGTGAGGTGACCTTACGGAGAGGATGCGACCGTCAAGCCCTTTGAGCTGCTTGGTCTGGAGGCACTTCTTCTTGACCGCCTTGATCAGATCGTTGAGGGCTGGCAGGGCTGCGAGGAACTTGGCTCGCGAGGTCTTGCCGACCGACATCTGCTTGGACGGATGGGCACCGAGGATGGCACCCAGGTTGGCGTCACCGGAGCCGTAGATGAAGGCATAGAACCAAGTCTTGGCTTGCTCACGCGTACACCCAAGCGCCGCAGCGTTGAGGGTGTGCATGTCAGTGCCGTTGGCCTTGTTGCCTTCGAGGACGGTCTTGATGTACGCGCCGCCGTCGTAGGCAGCCATGTAGCCGGCGAGGTCTCGCAGCTCCAATGCATCGGCGTCACAGCCGACCAGCACCTTGCCCTTGGACACGGTGAACAGCTCGCGACATTCCCGACCGTAGGGCATTAGCTCGCCGGTCTTCTTGTCGTGGATGCCTGGGACCTGACCGATGTTCGGCTTGCTGTGGGTCATGCGGCCGGTGACCGCGCCATTGGTGCTGATGCGCCCGTGGATGCGGCCGTTGCGGACGTGACGGAGCCAGCCTTCCTTGCCGTCCGAGAGCTGGCCAATCCGCTTCTGAACCATCAGGTAGCGGGTGAGCAGCTTGGCCTCGGGCCAGGGCAAAGCCTGCAGGGTCTCGTCGTCGACCTTCGGGCTGCCGTCCTTCGTGAACTCCGAGGGCTTCCACCCGTAGAGCAGCTTCAGACGGTCGGCGATGTCATCTCTCGAGCCGGGGTTGAACGGCATGAGCTTGACGTCGGTGTAGAGGTCGCCGGCTCCCCACTGGCACTGGACGTAGATCGGCTTCTTCTCGCCGGTCTTCTTGACGATCTTGAAGTCGCCCTTCCGGTCCACCTCGTAGCCGAGGATGGGGTGCTGCTTCTGGACCATGGTGCGGTCGAAGGTCGAGGAGCGCTGGCCCTTGTTCCGATACCAAGGCTTGAAGACCAGAGCTAACTCACGCTCAAGGTCGGCCTTAGCCTGGGCCAGGATGCCGTAGAGGACAGCAGCCTTGGCCTCGTCGAACGCGAAGCCGTACTTCTCCTGCCGGCTGACGATCCTGCGAACGTCATGCTCAAGGTTCCAGCTCTCTTCCGAGAAGCCTTTGCCCAGGCAGCGAGCCCAAAATTCCGCGGTGACCTCGACGTCTTGGACGCAGTAGTCCTGCATGTCCCGAGACCAGCGGCCCCAGACGTGCGCGACGAGGGCTTCACCTTCGAGACCGAGGGCCTTGCCTTCAGCCTTCTTGATCGCACCGTAGTCGCCCTTCCACTTGCCGAGGCGTTGGCCCCAGGCTTCGAGCGAGTGCCGGCCGAACATGAAGGGCTCGATCCACTTGAGGCCCTTGCGCTTCTGCATGTCGGAACGCCGGAAGTCGGCATCTGTCAGGTCGGCCCAGATGAGGCGCGACAGGATCAGGGTGTCCCGAACGATGCCCTTGGGGATGAACCAAGGGTGCAGCTTCTGGATTGCCGGAACGTCGAACTCTTGGATGTTGTGCCCGACGATGGTGTCGGCTTCCATGAGGAGGTGCAGGCCATACTCGATGCTGAAGTCTGCACCTGGCTGGTCGCTGCATGACCAGATGGTTCCGGTCTCGTACTCTTTGATGACCAACGAGTGGATCGTGGTCATCTCTGGGATCAGTCCGTTCGTCTCGATATCAAAGACGAGGGTCTGAAGACCCATCAGGCAGTCAGCGCCGTGACGGCAGTGCCGAGGGCTTTGTCGAGCTGCTTGTTCTCGTCCTGCAGGACCCTGATCTGGCTCCTGAGGTTGTCGGCGTTCATGGCGCTGGAGGCGAAGTGATCGCGGCTGCGCTCGACCTCCTTCAGGCGGTTGTAGAGCTGGCGCTTCTCTTCCTTCTCAGCGAGCAGGAGGGTCGTCAGGTTCTGGATGGATAGGTTGGACATCGTGGCATACCTCTTGAATTGCGCTCACGATCTCCCTCCACTTGTTGGCGAACAGGTGGACCGTGGCAGTTCTGAACTTGAGGGTGAGTTGGTTTCCCCGGCGCGAGATCGTCACGTCCGAGGGATAGGTGTCGTTGGTGTGGTCGTTCAAAACGGAAGGCTGTCGTCTGCCGCCGTCTCATCCTTGAAGTCGCCCTTGGGAGCGAACGGATCATCTTCACGCACGAACAGCCGGCCGGTCTCAGCGTCGAAGCCGAGGTTGATGGTCTTGCCGGTGGATCGTCCTGTGTAGCGATCCTTGAGGATGCGAAAGACAGTGGTTGTGGCGATAATCGGATCTTCGTTCTGCTGGTCTCGTTCGAGGCCGAACATGAAGAAGGACCAGAAGCCGATTGCTCGGGAGCCCTTGAAGTGTCTGATCATGACGCGCCCGCCTTCTTCGTGGGGCTTGCCGTCAGGCGTGGTCAGGTGGGAGACGAAGTGAATGATGATGCCCAGCTCATTGGCGAGCCCGGCCATTTCCTTCATGATCTGCTCCAGGCTGCCACGCTCGTCGCCTGTGTCGGCCATAGCCGTCAGGTGGTCGATGTAGATCAGCTTGAGGCCAAGGGTGACCGCCATGTAGCGGACGTGACCCTTGACGATGTCCCAGTCTGTTTGGCCGAAGTTGTCGTAGAAGAACAGCTTGCCATCCAGCTCGGTCGCGGCGCGGACCAGCTCTGCTTCCGTCCACCCTGCGTCGGGCACATGGAACATCCGCCCGGCCAGCTTGCCAGCAACACGCTTGGCAGTCTCGACGGGCTTCTGTTCGAGGAAGATCGCGCCGACATTCATCTGGAGGTCAGTGATGTCGAAGGCGATCTGCTGCATCAGGAAGTCGGTCTTGCCGATGCCAGTGCCTGCGCCGAAGCCGTAGACCTCGCCCATGCGCCGCCCGTAGGTGTGCTGGGTCAGCTCCTCAATGCACCACTTCAGGCCCCACTCGACGGGCTTCATCAGGTCGCCCATGATGTCGCTGACGCCTACGATGCCATCCGGTCGATAGACCTTGGCACCCCAGATCGCGTCGATGGTTTCCTTGATGCGACCCTCCATGAGCATCGCATTGGCGTCCTTGAGGGGCAGTGTGGCGACCTTGAGCTTGCCGGGGGTGAACCCAATCTGGCAGCACTCGGCCGTAGCTTTCTGGCCTGCGTCGTCCTGATCGAACATGAGGATGATCTCCTCGTAGTTCTCCAGCCACGCGAGGTTCTTCTTCAGCGCCCTAGCAGCGCCGTCACAGCCGTTGGGGATCGACACGACAGGCCACTTGTGACCCTGCATCTGGCTGACTGAGATCGCGTCCAGCTCGCCTTCGGTGATGACGATCTTCTTGCCGCCGTCCCGCCAGAGCCACATGCCATACAAGCACATGTCTTCCTTGAGGCCCTTGGACCTGAAGTCCTTGCCGGCGAACCTGATCTTCTGCCACACGAGTTGCTGTGCGGCGTTGCGGTAGTTGAACAGACGGACGGGATCGCCGTTGAGCGTCGAGCGGGTGAAGCCCCACTTCTGCGCGCTCTCCAGGCTGATGCCACGGCTCTGCCAATCTGAGGGTTCCCCGAGAGTAACAAAGTCCGTCGTCCGCTGCTCCGATGGAGCCTCGGTCTGTGTTTCCAATTCATGTTCTCCGGGTTCGTAGTGCCGACAGCCGAAGCAGTACGCATGGCCGTCCGTGTATCGGGCTAGGTTGTCCTTCGAGCCGCACTTTGGGCACGGCTCTTTGCGAAGGAACTCGCTCTCAGTCTCGTGCAACGTTCTGGAACTGCTGCCGCTGGCGCATGACGAAGCATTGGCGCTCGCCTGGCTTGTAGTTTCGCGCGTAGCTTTCGCCCTGGGCCTTGACCATGGCATCGACCTCGGCCGGCGACATTGCTACCACCAAGGCCTTGGACTGTTCGATCAGTTGGTGGAGCGTTCTCACCCGACCTCCTCGACCTTGATGTTGTTCGCGATCATGGTGAGGCGGGTGCTGGCGAGCAGGGTCTGATGGCCGATGAAGCGCATCATGTTGGCCAGCTCGTAGATGTTGAGGACGTTGGGCTCGACGGCGGCGAACTGAGTGATGTTGTCAGCGAGAGACTTGTCCATCATCTCGCGGATCGTCGTCATCAGACCGTCAGTGGCCTCGTCAGCCAGCTCGAAGGTTGACTTCGCTTTGGCCATCAGACGGACACCTTCACGAGGATGTCGTGATAGTACCAAGCGGTGCATTCCACGCCGTTGACCTTGGTGGGCCGGCAGTGGAACTCGATGGTCGAGACGGTCATCATCTCGTAGTGCATCGGGTGGTTGGGCGAGTGGCGATAGAGGTAGTCGAGGTCAGGCTGGATGGCCATGCGAACGACCGGGCCGTCGCGCGGGTTGCGCTTGGTGCTGGGCAGACGTTCGACATACCGCTGGAGGTCGCTCAGGGAGATTGAGGCGCGCATCTTGTCGTCCTTGAATGGAGGGGGAGGTTGGGGACCCCCGAAGGAGCCCCCGAGGCGTCAGAGCGAGCTGATGCCGGCAGCGATGATCGAGGCGACCGAGGCAGCCCACGAGACGACCGCGAAGAACGTGGCGACACGGAAGGTTCGGACGGACTGGATGATCCCGGCAGCGCCCATCATGTTGACCACGTAGGCAACCGAGAGGGCGATGAGGCCGGCGATGACACCGAAGGCCGAGCCGTTAGCCGCCGACAGGGCAATGGCCACGACGACGACGACGATGCCGACGAGCAGGGTGAAGAACTGGTCGATGGTGCGGCCAGACATCAGAACCAGCCCAGGATTGCGCCGAGGAAGCCCACCGGGATGCCGATGATGCGGATGATGCCGCTCGTCGTCAGGGGAGCGTCGGACGAGAACAGGTGGATCACGGCGATCAGGTTGCAGACCCAGCCGTAGATGAAGGCGACGATGAGGGCGAGCTGGAAGAGGACAACGGTCTTCATGATCATGCCACCAGCTTGGTGAAGCGCTTGGCGATCTTGGCGGCTTCGTCACGGGCAGCGATGCTGTCGTTCTGGAGGTTCTCCAGGGTGTCGATGCGGGCGTCGATCAGGGTCACCTTGCGGTCGTGATGGGCGACGACGGCTTCGAGCTTGGCGATGGCCTTCGTGATGCCGGCGACGGCCTGGGCGGTGGTCGGGGTGACGGAGCCGAGGATGAGGTTAAGAAACGTCTTCATCTGGTGTCTTCTTTCGCTTTGCTTTGGATGGGGTGAAGATGGCTGAGTTGGCCTCCAAGCGACCGGGAGTTGGCGCTTCGTCGATCCAGGCCTGCGGGATACGCTTGTCGGCGTATTGGAAGCCTGCGGTCTGGCACCACTTTGCGTAGGTGGTGGACGACTGCTTGGAGATGCGGGTTGCTGAACGGGAGAACACGAACCTGATGTCGACGTCCGGGTACTGCTTCTTGATGAGCAGATGTTTGTGCCGGTCGGACGTGACGAACTGGCCCTTGGTCTCCACGATGATGCCATTCCCGAGGATGAAGTCGGGGGTGTAGGTCGAGACCCTTGATGGCACCTCGTAGGCAAACTTGAATGCCTCGTAGGTGTAGGACACGCCCTGGGCTTTGAGGCCCAAGACGATGTCCATCTCGAAGCCTGAGGCGTACCCTGCCTTGATCGCCCGTTTCCGAGCGGCAGAGTTCCTCACGCTTGCTGTAGGTGCGGCCAAGGCTTAGAAGTCGCTTTCGCCGGCCGATGAACCACCGGACTGATCCGACGAGCCTTCGCTGTCGTCCGAGGTCTCTTCGTTCTCGCTCTCGTCGTACTCGAAGCCACCTTCTTCCTCGCCGAAGCCGTGAGAAGCGCCGGAGCGGGAGCCGTTGGAGACGAGGTCGATGAGCTGGACGCCTTCAAGCATCAGCTTCAGGCCACCGGCTGCAGTGCCGGGGATGAAGTAGCCGTCGCCGACTGCGAACGAAATCTTGCCTTCGGTGCCACCCCAGATGTTCGGGAACTTGAAGACCGGGTTGCCGGCCTTGTCCTTCACCTGATGGCCATTCTGCATGACCTTGGTGCCTTTGATCTTCTGGCCCTTGGCGTCATAGAGATCGGGGCGCGACGACCAGAGCTTGCCAGCGCGCGGGCCATTCTTGACTTCGCCCGAGGCCTTCTTGGCCATCTTGAAGGCGACGTTGCCGGTGTCTTCCTCGGTTTCCTTGTCGAAGACCGTCTCGAACAGAGCGTTCATCGCAGGGCCGGTGACGCCCTTCTTCTTGAACTTCTCGCGGGTGCCCTTGTCCAGCTCGGCGAATGCCTTCTCGGCGTTGCGGGTGGCAGCCTCGAACAGCTCGTTCAGCGACGGCTTGCCGCCGAACTTGGTGTCACAGAACGTCTCGGCGTCAGCCAGGGACATCATGACCTTGGTCGAGTATTCGCCATCCGGCTTTGGGAACTTCTCGTTGCCGTAGTCCGGCTCGCTGAGCTTCGGGTAGACGAAGATGACGCGCGGGGTGGTGAACTTCTGGTATTCGGTCTTTGCTTCTTTAGCCATATTGAGATTATCCCTTTCGGAGGACGATTTAGACGGAGTAACGGCGTTCAAGGGACGAGACGTTGTACCCTTGGTTGGTGAGCTTGACCCAGAGATCGGTTGGGAGTGGGTAGCCGCGCTTCCATGTGAGGATGGCGGCGTTGAGGGCTGGTGTCGGGCGGATCATGCCTCAGCCTTCAGGACCAGCTCGAAGGCCTTCTCGAAGGAGTAGGCGATCTTGGTGACCGAGGCGTCGATCCCGAGGGTGCCCTTCACGTAATCGGTGAGGAGCTTGAGGATGGCGTCAGGGGCGACCTTGACCGACTTGATGGGAGTCTGCTTGTTGACCTTGGGGGCCGAGTGGCGCTCGAAGGCAGTGGCCACGGCCACCTCGGCGTAGGACTTGCCGTGGTAGGCATGGAAGGCTTTCGTCTTCGCCTTATTGAACGCATCCAAATCCCTCAGATATTGCTTGGGGACGACGACGAAGTTGTCAGCGTTGAGGGAGCAGCGCTGGGTGCCGATCTTGATGTTGTAGGCGTAGGTCCCATAGTTGGAGCCGGTGATTTCGCCGACCATGCCTGGCTTGATCCACCAGTGGGTCGGAACTTCGGTGACCATGATGCTGTCGCCGACCTGGGGAGCGGCTGGTGCTGCCTTAACCAGCGTGAAGTATTGAGCGATGCTGGAGGCTTGGCCTTTGGCAAAACCCTCGACCTCGATCATTTCATTGACCTGTCGGACAACGGTCCATTCAGAGCCAACGAGCATCTTCTGGCCAGCGTCGTCGGTGTTGCCGTACGTGATCCGGCGAACGACGTCACCCTTGTTGAACTTCTTCATGCGATTTCTCCCTTGAGGTATGCAGTGATGGCGCGGAACTCGGCCCGTTTGCCGTCGTCGCCGTTGATGAGGTTCTTGGTCGCAGCGAAGGCTTCCTGAGCAGGAATGCCGAGATGTGCTGCCAGTTCGAGGAAGACCGCCGCCGCGCCCATGATCTGGATTTCGGGGCGGAAGTCCTGCAGTCGGTCGAGGACCGTGAGGGAGGCCATTGCCACTTCGCGTGGACCAGCCATGTTCAGAACGTCGCGGTTAAGCCGGGGCATGTGGGCCTCCTGTCATGGCTCGGGTGATGAGGATGAGGACGATGGCGAGCAGCACTGCTGAAGTGATGCTCATGCGCGGCGCTCGCGGTGGATCGCCTTGCGCTGTTCCTTCTTGCCGAAGTAGCCGTCAGCCTTGAGGCTTTCGATCAGGGTTCGGCGAACCTCGTAGCGCTCCGTCTTGGAGGCGGCAGCAAGGTCGATGGTGACTGAGCCGACGCTGATGTCGTGGCCGGCTGCGCCCATTCTTAGGGTTATATTCCTGCTCATTTTGGTCCTTTCGGTTTCATAGGGCTAGTGGTGTCCCTATTTGAGGATCATCCCGTAATGGGGACGATCTAGGCGAAGAAGAAGTCGGAGTTCATGATCTGATCTAGTTCCAGTGTTCCTTTCGTCGGCAGTGCCGGTATCTCGTCGAGAAGATCAGGACCCACGTGGGCCACGAGCTGATCTCTGAAGTGCATCAGGGGGTCGGTTTCATACATGCTGACGAAGACCGCGCGCAGCTTGTTGGCCAGCTTGGTCGTGTCGCAGGCATGGGTCCCGTAGCTGTCGTGGATCATGGCGAAGCTGGTCAGACCCTCTCCCGCCAGGGCGTCTACCGTGAGGATCATGGCCGAGGCGTCCAGCGAGTGGATGCAGTTGGGGCTGATCGAGTTGGCCTGCTTCGAGACGTTGAGGTCGTCGGTCTCGTCATAGGTTGCCAGCCTGACAACGGTGCCGGCGATGCGGGTCTTCACCATACGCTTCCGCGTGTCCATGTAGCTCTGGTAGCCGACGAACCCTGAGGGCGTCGTCCAGTGGATCGGAAGGTTCTTCTTGGCGACCACGCGGGCTGTCTTCTGCAGCCACTCCATGGCTTCCTTTGCGGCGATGACGACGTCCCGAATGCTCGACCAGATGATGCTGGACAGGAACCCTATGGCCTGGGGCAGCTCGTCCCCGAAGTTGTGCTGCTGTCCCTTCTTGATCCGCTCTGCGACCTTCTCCCCGACATACTTGACGCACGACCTGGGGGTTCCGCCGTAGGGCAGGACCATGACCGGCCGCTTGGTGATGTCGCGGTCGATCCCGAAGTGGACCCATTCGTGCGCCCAGCGTGAAACTTGCTCGGCTGTTGGTCCTTTCTTCTTCTTGTCGGTTGAGCCCTCTTCGCTGATGATCCCGTCAAAGGGACGAATTGAACGGAGTTGTGCTATCGCGCGGTCGGCAACCACCTGATAGATGTCCTGCGGTTCGTCGGCCGGGATCAGGTTTACGGCTGCCCCTCCGACACTGTCGAGGAGCATGGCCGAGAAATGCTGAAGCCCGTTGCAGGAGCCGTCCAGGGCGATGGGAAGGTGTGACCTGAAGCCGTCACCCTCTTGGTCCAGAGCCAGCCATTCAAAGCAGAACGCGAGGAAGGACCATGGCTTGTCGGCCTCGGTCCACCACAGGTTGGCGAAGGGGTCAACTGCCTGTGCGCAGATGAGGAACCTGTTCTCCTCGACCCATGCCACGCGCTTGGAGAACGCCACCTTGTCGACCCCGAAGCAGTTCGCCCCATGGATCGCCAACCAGCGCTCGCCATCCTCGCCCAGGGCCTTGCCGTCAGCGAACCTGAGCAGGGCCTTGACGTTGTCCGAGGCCTGCGGGTGCAGGACCTGTGGTATGGGATAGGCTCGACCACGGAAGTCGAGGTTGTGCGGGAAGTAGATCGCTGGCTCATTCTCGAACCGCTCGGCGAGCTGGATCAGCGCAGCCTGGGTCAGGCGGTCTCGGCGCAACTGGATGTTGTCGCTATAGACGCCGCGGGCTGCCCACTTCCATTCCTTCAGGGCCTCCGGGTTGCTGTCGATGTCGTCAGGCTTGTCGGGTTGGTCGATGTCCCGCTTGGGCACCAGACCGGCAACGTCAGAGCCGGCCGAGATGAACCCTCGCATGACGTCGAGGACAGCCGTGTTGATCTGCCACGGTGTCCGCTGGATGGCGTTCAGGCCGCTGTAGACCGCGCCTAGGTGGGCTTCCTTGAGTAGCGCAATATGTGCCGGCTTGGCCCGACGAACGAGCTGGACGGGCCTGACAGCGTCCGTGAAGTAGCCGCCGCCGATGAGCCCTGACCAGTCCTTAGGTGGGATGATGGTCGGCATGTTCGGCGGCAGCATTGCCTCCCCGCGCAGGAGAGAGGACGCGACCCATTGTGTGACCTTGTCGGTCAGCTCGACCCGGTATTGGTCTCGTGGCGCTTCGCGGTCCTCGCTCATGTGTGCCTGGACCATGGTGGCCAGACCGGTGTTCTCGCAGAACAGCTCAGTCAGCTTGATCCCGAGATGCTTCATTTCGTCCTTAGACCAGCGGTCCCACGGGATGTCGAACTTGCCCATGGCGTAGGTCATGACCGTCCGCTTGTGCTGCTCGGTCGCGCCATCGTCGGTCAGGCTCTTGTCGATCTTGGCGAAGAGGCCGGGTGCCGAGGTGGCGAACTGCTCGAACCGCGCCTCGCTCTCGATGTCCCGGGCGATGGTGTGGGCCAGGGTCAGGAGAGCGACGGAGTTCTTCCGCATGAGCTGGTTCAGGACAGCCCGGCTCGTCAGGTACGAGACCACGTACGAGTCCATGTTCTTGATGAGGCGAGCGGTCGCCCCCTTGGGACCCGGGCGGCCGCTGTAGGCTGCGTCAACGAATGCCTTGATGGCCTCCGCGAGGGGCTTCAGGGCGTTCTGCATCATGTAGCGGCCAGGGTTGGTCGAGGACCCGCGTTCCTTCTCCATGTCCTTGTTGACGCGGGAGTGGTAGCGCGCCTTGCCCAGGCCGGTCATTTCGATTTCGAGTTCAGCTTGCCGGGTGAGGTTCAGCGAGACGTGCGCGTTCAATAGCTTCTCCTAATATGGCTGCGGCCAACGTTCGGGCAGCCCGCTCGGCGGCGGGTGCATCCATCATGAGGTTGTAGAGGATCAGCTTGACGTCCCGGTATGGCATGCCAGCGATCTGGGCGAGGACGTGAACGCCCTTCCGGTTCTCGGCCATCAGGACGACGCCTCCCTCGATACGGAGAACTCGCTGTCGTCGAAGTACGCTCGGGCGCTGGCGCTGACGAACTCCTCGTCGACCTCGTCGTCTGTGTAGCCGTCCTCGTTGGCGTTCTCGAAGTCATCCTGAACCTCGATTATCCGCCTCAGCATGCTCAACTGGCCGACGTCGAGATTGATCCACTCGCTGCCGCCAGTCAGGATTTCAAGGCCACCCTCTGCACCCGATTTGAAGCAGAAGGGGTCGCCCTCGCTGTCGAGCATCTCCCCCTCGGTGCTGAGGTAGAACATGCCGTCCTTGGCCTTTGGGCCACCGTCCATGTCTACGATTGTGAAGTGGACGCTCAGGGGGACGTCGCCCATTGGCTGAAGGGGTGTGCGCTGCATGGTTGTTCTCCTAATTTGTCACACGATTTGTCACCCCAGGCCATTTGTCACCAAATCCCTCCCTGTTTCGGGAAGGTTGGTTTTGACGCCGGAACCAAGGGGAAAGCTGAGATATTTGAGGGTCTTAGGGGACCGTCCCGCTAGAGGGCTGGTATCTAATGGGATTTTAAGTCCCTTGCGTCTACCAATTCCGCCACGTCCGCAGGCCAGTCCTTTTCAGATGCCGGGCAGGGGCCGTCAAGCCGTCTTCTGCCGCCGCCGGTTCGCGGTCGAGAAAATCGGCCGGCGGATTGTTGTGCTCTGAACCGTCGCAGCGGCACTGGGCGCCGATGACGAAAATCGGCCGAAACAAAAAACCCGCCTCGGCGGCGGGTCGTCGGCGCGAATCAGCACCATACTGAAATTAGTAGCATAGCTGCCGGCACAAAGCAAGAACAAAATACCGAACGCAATCGTGTCAGGTTGGCGCTGCCCCTCCCTACCCTCTCCCCGTGAAGGACGGGGAGAGGGGGACGCCGGCGTTTGCGGCCGTTCTTTCTCCCCGTCACTATACGGGGAGAAGGTCCCGGCAGGAGGTTGAGGGGCAGCGCCAACGTCGATGATTGATCGCCTCCACCGCGCCGGTCTTGCGCTTCCTCACTGGTCAAAATCCTCGCGGCTTGGCACAGTCGGGCAAATTGGAGCCTGTTCATGCCGAAGACCGCCAATGCGACGAAACCAAAACCCTGGGCCGAGATGGCGACGCATCTGGTCGACGTCGCCATGGGCCGCAAACCCGCCGATCTCGTCATCCGCAACGGGCGTTGGGTCAACGTTCATTCGGGCGAGATCATCGCCGGCACCGACATCGCCATTGCCGGCGGCCGCTTCGCCTATTGCGGGCCGAATGCCGGCCATGCCATCGGCCAGGGCACCAAGGTGGTTGATGCCGGCGGCCGTTACCTGGTGCCGGGCCTTTGCGACGCGCATATGCATGTCGAGAGCGGCATGGTGACGGTGACGGAATTCTGCCGCGCGGTGATCCCGCATGGCACCACCTCGATGTTCATCGATCCGCATGAGATCGCCAATGTGCTCGGCCTGCCGGGTGTCCGGCTGATGCATGACGAGGCCGTCGCCATGCCGGTCAACGTGCATGTGCAGATGCCGTCCTGCGTGCCGTCAGCACCGGGGCTGGAGCATGCCGGCGCCGAACTGACGGTCGCCGACGTCGCCGAGGCAATGACCTGGGAAAACATCATCGGGCTCGGCGAGGTGATGAATTTTCCGGGCGTCGCCGCCAATGATCCGGTGATGTCGGGCGAGATCGCCGCGACGGTGAGGGCCGGCAAGACCGTCGGCGGGCATTATGCCTCGCGCGATCTCGGCCTGCCGTTCCACGGCTATGTCGCAGGCGGCCCCGAGGACGATCACGAAGGCACGCGCGCCGAGGATGCCATCGCCCGCGTCCGCCAGGGCATGAAGGCAATGCTGCGGCTGGGCTCGGCCTGGTATGACGTCGCCTCGCAGATCAAGGCGGTGACGGAGAGCGGGCTCGACCCGCGCAACTTCATCCTGTGCACCGACGATAGCCATTCCGGCACGCTGGTGCACGAAGGCCATATGGACCGGGTCGTCCGCCATGCCATCAGCCAGGGCTTGAAGCCGGTGACGGCGATCCAGATGGCGACGCTCAACACCGCCCAGCATTTCCGGCTGGAGCGCGAGATCGGCTCGATCGCGCCGGGACGGCTCGCCGATCTGCTGATCGTCTCCGACCTGGCCGAAATGACCATCGACGAAGTCTATGCCCGCGGCGTCAGGCTGGCCAAGGGCGGCAAGCTCGAAATCGACATTCCGGCCTATGACTATCCGCGGACGGCGAAGAACACCGTCAAGCTCGGCAAGAAGCTCAAACCTGCGGATTTCGATATCGCGGCACCCAAGGGCGCCAACGAGGTGCGGGTACGCGTCATCGGCGTCATCGAGAACCAGGCCCCGACGCGGGCGCTGGAGGCCGATCTTGCGGTCGAGGACGGGCTGGTCGCCATGGACCGCCGCAACGATGTCTGCCAGATCGCGCTGGTCGAGCGCCACAAGGGCACGGGCGGCGTCACCAACGCCTTCGTCTCCGGCTTCGGCTATATCGGCGACTGCGCCATGGCGTCGAGCGTGGCCCACGATGCCCACCACATCATCGTCGTCGGCACCAACAAGCAGGACATGGCTCTGGCTGTGAACCGGCTGGGCGAGGTCGGCGGCGGCGTCGTCCTGTTCTCCAAGGGCAAGGAACTGGCGCTGGTCGAAATGCCGATCGCCGGGCTGATGTCAAACGAGCGGGCGGAAATCGTCGCCGCCAAGGCGGACCAACTCAGCGACGCCATGCGCCAGATGGGCTGCTCGCTGAACAACGCCTATATGCAGCACTCGCTGCTGGCGCTGGTCGTCATCCCCGAGCTCAGGATTTCCGATGTCGGCCTGATCGACGTGACGACGTTCCAGAAGGTCGATTTGTTCGTCTGAACGCGGCCGGGGCGCGGCTCACCCGCCGGTGGCGATGGTCAGCACCTTGAACGGCGTGGTGATGACGATCTCGGCAACCGAGCCGACGGCCTTGCCGAGGCCCTGGCCGAGATTGTCGAGCTGGGCCGGCGCGGTCTCTTCGGAGGCCAGGCCGGCCGGGGCACGCAGGCGGTCGCCGAGCAGCTGCACCAGGAACGGGTTGTCGGCGAATTTGGCGTGGTTCAGCCGGTCGCCGCCCTTGGTCTTGGTCAGGTCGACCACCGAGACGCCATAGCTGGCGAGGTCGGCCGCGTCGCCATAGTCGCCGACGCGTGGCTTGTCGCCGGAGATCAGGGTCGAGAGCCTGAGCGCCCGGTCGTCGCCCGAAAGCAGCACGGCGAACGGCTTGTCGGGCTTGCCGTAGCGGATCATCTGCTTCTTGAACACATCGACGTCGATGTCGGGCGAGGCCAGGATGACATAGCCGAGCTTGCCGCCGAGGTCGCGGTCGCCGGTAATGGCAAGCTGGCGCAACGCTTCCATCGTCACCCAGGTCCCCATCGAATGGGCAATGATATCGATGCTCTTGGCGCGGGTCTTGGCGAGCATGCGCAGCGTCGCTTCGAGATCGTCGCGCGCCGCATTGGCGCTTTCCTTGTCGTAGATGTAGCCGGTTGTCTTGCCGCTCGACGCCCACGAAAACAGCACCGGCGTGCCGGGGTATTTCGTGTCGTGCGCGATCTGTGTCAGGCGGTAGATGCCGTCGTCAAAGCCGTTGTTGAAGCCGTGCACGAAAACCAGCGCCCGGTCGCCGCGCATGGCGATGTCGGCGCCGACCGCCTTGGCGAATTGCGGCGCCCCTTCGTAGAAGGTGACGCCGGTCGCCGTGAAATCCTTCGCCGGATTGCTGTTGGCGGAGCCCTTGACCCGCTCGATGGCGCCGACCTGATGGATCTTCGGCACCGTCACCTCGACGCTGGCAAAGCTGGTCGTGGGCGAACGGTCACCGTCGAACACCTGCCGGGGCTCTTTCGTTGCCTTCTGCCGGGTGGTGGCGACGAAGATCTTATGCGTGGCCGCGATGTCGGAAGCAGGCACCGTGATCGTCGTCTTGTTGAGCAAATCATGCGTGTTCTGGCCGGCGCAGCCTGCCACCGCGAGCGCGAACGCAACGACGAGAAAGATCTTCGAACGCACGATCACGCGGGCTCCCGCAAGGGCGACGTCGAGCCGAAGACGTCTTGGACTATTCCGATAGAGGCAGAGGCCGGCACGGTCCAGTTCAAACTATTCCGATGGTGCGGCAATCGTGAACAGAATCGCGAGCTGGCGGAAGGTAGCTGTCGGCGGACGATAGCTATTGTCCGACCGAGGCGATGCGGTCGGTCACTTCGCGGTCGCTGGCAAACCCGTCATCCTCGCGCAGCTTCTGGCCGATCAACTGCACCAATTCCGGATTGTCGGCGAATTTGGTGTGGTTGAAGCGGTCGGCTCCCTTGACGCTGGAGAGGTCGACGACCGACACGCCATAGCTGGCCAGGTCGGCGGCGTCCTTGTAGTCGCCGCCCCGCGGCCGCGCGCCCGCGCTCCGGCCGGAGCGCCGCCGCGCCCGGTCGTCGGCGGCCCGGGGGGGTATACACCTCAGAGGCGGCCGCCGCCGCCTTACGTGTGTATG